>DAIMKE010001011.1:0-3155 GCA_036721875.1 Bradyrhizobium sp.
ATCCAGCGGCTGCTGAAGCTGCCGGACGAAACGCGCCTGTTCATGTGCCACGACTACAAGGCGCCCGGACGCGACGACTACGCCTGGGAAACCACGGTGCGCGACGAGCGCGAACACAACGTCCATCTTCGCGGCGGCGTCACCGAAGAAGCGTTCGTTGCGATGCGCCAGTCGCGCGATGCGACGCTGTCCGCGCCGACGCTGTTGCTGCCGTCAATTCAGGTGAACATCCGCGCCGGCCGCTTCCCCAAGGCGGCGAGCAATGGCGTGCATTATCTGCAGTTGCCGGTTCGCCCGCGGACCGGCGCCGAGAGCGCGGTCATCTCCTGAGAGTCTGGCTGGAAGCAGCCAATAAAATCGGCACTTTCGCTTTTCGCTCGTCATGCGCGGCCTCGTGCCGGGCATCCACGTCTTTGCTATGATGAGCAAGAAAGACGTGGATGGCCGGGACAAGCCCGGCCATGACGGATGAAGAGCACCCGGAAATGTTCCGCGCGGGCTCTAGCCGTTGTTCGGCAGCATCGCGTTGCTGGGCGTCCGGCGATCGGTGATCTGCAGGCCGAACAGGCTGCCGATCAGTTCGACGGCGACGCGCGCGGTACGGCCGCGCTCGTCGAGAAACGGATTGAGTTCGACGATATCGACCGAGCGCACCAGGCCGGAATCGTGCAGCAACTCCATGATCAGGTGCGCTTCGCGATAGGTCGCGCCGCCCGGCACGGTGGTGCCGACGCCGGGCGCCACCGCGGGATCGAGGAAGTCGACGTCGAAGCTGACATGCAGCACGCCGTTCTGCGCCCGCACCCGTTCGATGACCTTGCGGATCAGCACGGCCACCCCGAATTCATCGATTGCGCGCATGTCGGCGATGGCGACGCGGCGCTCGAACACCAGCTTCTTCTCCTCCGGATCGATCGAGCGGATGCCGAACAGGTCGAGCCGCTCGGGGCCGATCGAGGCGCGCGGCTCCTTGCCGAGCAACCGGTCGAGGCCGGGCTCGCCGCACAGGAACGCCGCCGACATGCCGTGCATGTTGCCGGTCTCCGTGGTCTGCGGTGTGTTGTAGTCGGCATGGGCGTCGAGCCACAGCACGAACAGCGGCCGGCCTTTCTCGCGCCAGTAACGCGCGACGCCGTTCACCGAGCCCATCGACAGCGAGTGATCGCCGCCCATGAAGATCGGCAACGCGCCGGAACGCGCCAGCAGGAAGGAGCGCTTGCTGAGCGCGCGGATCCATCCCTTGATGTCATCGTAATATTTGGCGTTGGCCGGTGGCGATCCCTCCGGGGTCTCGATGCTGGAGGGCGTCATGTCGCCATGATCCTCGACGGTGAACCCGAGCTGGCCGAGGATGCGGCCGATCCCTGCGGTCCGAAGCGCCGCCGGTCCCATCAGCGTGCCGGGCTGGGAAGCGCCGATCTCGATGGGGATGCCGAGCAGGGCGATCTTTGGTCGGCTGGCATCGGGTTCGGGCATGCGGTGGAACCTCCAATGGAGTCATAGGCGGCCACGGCACAAGTGCGCCTTTGCCTACCCTACATGAGATTCGCGACGCGCTGACGTCCCTCACACCTTGAAATAGGCGATCTGGGTCGTGGTCGCGAGCAGGCGCCCCGCGGGCGACCACAATTCGCCGTGTTGGTCGCCGTAGCTCCGGTGGAAAATCCTGGCGTCGGCAGTCGCCAGCACACGGGTGATATCCTCGGCAGCCAGTTCTTCCGACGAGGTGTGGAAATAAGTCGTGATCGAGACCGTGCCGAACGGGATCAGTTCGCGCCGCGCCAGAAACACCCGGCCGAAGAAGGCGTCCGACATCGACATCAGCGACAGCATGTCGACCCTTCGGGGCGTGTGGTCGGCGATCCATTGCTTGGAATACGCGTCCAGCGGCTCCGCCGCAGGCGAGCCGTAGAAACTCGGCTCGCCTTCCACGAACCGGAAATCATATTGATGCGTCCACGTCATCGGCGTACGCGGGAACGAACGGGCCTGCTCGAACGGGATGGCATCGGGGAAGGTCGCCTGCTGGTGCGACCAGGAGGGACGACGTTCGGCGAATACCGCAGTCGCCAGCGTTGCGACGTTGCCGCCTTGCGTCATCTCCACGGACCAATGCTGGCTCGATCGGTTGGCCTTGACCAGCCGCACGTCGAGATCGAAAGCCCCTTCCGCCACCGGCGCGCAGAAATTCACCGTGAGCGCCAGCGGATCGCCCGCGCGCTGCGGATGCTCGATCAGCGCCCGCAGGATGGTCGCGGCGGTGCAGCCGCCGAACGGGCCGACAAAGGCCCAGTAGTCCGGGCTGGTCTTGCCCTGCCAGCAACTGTCGCCGGCGGTGACCTGGGTGGCGTCGTCGAAGAGGTGAGGGGTATTGGTGAGCATGAAGTTCTCCGGATACTGCCGTGCAGTATCACCGGCATTCGATCAAGTTCAATGACGCAGGAGGTAACGGCATCCCTTCGGCAAACCTCATCCTGAGGAGCAGGCAAAGCCTGCGTCTCGAAGGATGAAGCCGAGCCCCAACGTCTGGGCGCCTCGGGCCTTCACGGTTCGAGACGGCACTTTGCGCCTCCTCTCCATGAGGAGCGTTGCTACCGCGTCGCCCCGCGCTGGGCGCCGGCCTCCGGCAGCGGTGCGGTGGCGCGTACCGGGACGTTCCAGATCTCCTCGGCATATTCGCGGATGGTGCGGTCGGAGGAGAACCACGGCATCCGCGCGACGTTGAGGATCGAGGCGCGGGACCAGGCCGGCACCACCTGCCAGCGGGCGTCGATGCCGCGCTGGGCGGCGTAGTAGGAATCGAAATCGGCCGAGACCATGTAGTGGTCGAGATAGCGCAGCGCGTGGCCGATCGAGGCAAAGCGGGCGGGATCGTCGGGCGAGAAGACGCCGCTCTCGATGGCGGTGATGGCCCGCGCCAGCCGCGGCGAGTGGCTGATCACGTCGGTCGCATCCAGGCCCTGCTTGCGCCGGACCATGACGTCGCCGGCTTCCATGCCGAAGATCGCGATGTTCTCGACACCGACATGGTCGCGGATTTCGATATTGGCGCCATCGAGCGTGCCGATGGTCAGCGCGCCGTTGAGCGCCAGCTTCATGTTGCCGGTGCCGGAGGCTTCCATGCCGGCGGTCGAGATCTGCTCGGACAGGTCGGC
>DAIMKE010001012.1:0-3155 GCA_036721875.1 Bradyrhizobium sp.
CTGTTAAGTGGTTCAACCTGAGCAAAGGCTATGGGTTCATTGCGCCGGACGACGGTGGCAGCGATGTTTTCGTGCACATCTCGGCGGTAGAGAAGGCAGGCTATACCTCGCTTGTTGAAGGCGCGAAGGTCAGCTACGAGCTGGTGACGAACCGCAGCGGCAAACAAGCGGCAGAAAATCTCCGCCTAGGATAACGCGCAGCTCGACATCCCGGCATTCTTTGAGCTGGTCCGAATCTCACGCTTTCAAGACACGTGGGATATATCCCAGTTGGCGCTCGAGGGCGGCCAAAGTCAGGCGCGCTGACTCCAATCGTGCAGCCGCCTCGCTTAGGTTGGCCCACGCTTCGTCCTGCCGCGAGACAGCTGCCAAGCCAATCTCAAAGCTATCCTTGAGAGACCGCGGGACTTCGCCCTTTATGGTGCGCCCCAACTCAAGCAGCGTTTTGGACAGCGCTCGATGCGCGGAACGTTCTTTTCGCTCCAGGCGGTCCACCACGGCGAGGGCCTCGCGATAGTGCCGTATAGCTTCGACGGTTCTGTTTTCGAGGTTACTATTGTCGCTCATCCGGTTCTCTTCTCGCTCGAACTCTTAGCGGGCATCCTCCTGCACGAGATCCTCCTTTCGGGCCGCGCGGCTAATCGTTACCGCTGCCGGATCGGAAGGCCTGGCGAGAGCTGACATCGATCCCATTGTAACTGACCGGATCAGGCATCCAGCGTGCTCGCGATTCTTGTCTTTGAGCTACACTCAGCGAAGCCTGAGCGTCGAGGCTCGACCGATCATAGCAGAGTGGCAGTTTCGTGGCAGTCGTAGTGCGGCATCGACCAAACGGCGGCGGATCACACGGCCGGCCGCTCTCGTGAACGGGGCGTGTGCTGCCGACGCGCGATCGCGGAAGCGGAGATCCGTCCGTCTCCACTGCAGAGAGCTAAGCAGCATTGGATTCGTTGAGCTGCTCTCTCGGTGGGCTCGCAAATCGCCACGTTCTCCTTGATGTCAGCTCTGTTGGGACCCGGCGCACCAAACGGCCTCTTCGGTGGATGGATCTGGCCGAAGGCCGGCTGAAGCCTCGACCGCCTATGGCGCAACAGCGGCGTCACAACTTTCTTCCCCTGCCGGCTGAGCCGTCATTCCTCGCGCGAAACAAGAAAGTTCCTCCTTTGCTGTCGAGTCCCTTCGGGGTGCGCCGTCGATCGCCTCCGGCCTGTCGATCACCATCGAGGCCGCAAGGTGCGGGCTCGGAAAACAGAGATCAAGGAGAACTACCATGGCGACCATCGGCACCTTCAAGAAGACTGGCTCAAACGATGAGTACACCGGAGAAATCGTCACCCTCTCGCTCCAGGCCAGGAACGTCCGGATCGTCCCCGAGACCAGCCGCTCCGCAGAGAACGGCCCCAGCCACCGGATCTATATCGGCCGTGTTGAGGTCGGAGCCGCCTGGCCCAAGCGCTCCAACGAGGGCCGCGACTATCTGAGCCTCAAGCTTGACGATCCGAGCTTCACTGCTCCGATCTTCGCCAACCTCTTCGCCGACGAAGAAGGTGAGGGCTTCAGCTTGATCTGGTCCCGCCCCAGCCGTCGCAACCGCGACTGAGCCGACCCGCAATGCCTCGCCCGGCTGATCCGGGCGGGGCATCGCAAAGCTCAAGAATCGCGAAATCGCCTCGTTTGCGGTGACGGCGGAGGGCGGCGATAAAATTCCGATCAGCGGGCGCGTGCCGCCTTGATCGGCCGCCGTTGATTGGCCTCCAACACGCTATCGACGATGTCTTCCCAGTCAGGACAAATTGCGACCAAACGATCCAGCACCGTGGAATCACGTTCGATCTGGCCGAGCGCCTGAGCGCGCCAGTTGCCATTTAAGCTAATGCTCATCAACCCCAGGCACTCGACGGCCGAACTATCGGGCTGCAAGTGCTCCAATGTTGCCGTCACCAAGGCTGTCCATTGTTGGATCAAATTCCAAGGCTCGCGCTCCGTCCTGGCTTCCAACTTCTCTCCGAGCAGGCCGATCATTGCGAGGAATCGAGTTGGCCAGGGCTGCGGCTTCAGTTCCAAGACCAGAGCATCAACCGTCCCGCGGATGTCGACTGGCAAATGCTCGTAGAGGGTCATAAAACCTATTCCATCTCACTCAACATGCATTTCAGTCAGGCACGCAGCTTGAAAGAGAGCAGCATCATGTGAAGCCGCCCGTCAGCTTATGCGTGACACAGCACAGACTTCATTCTCAAGATGGCGGAGTTGTGACATAGAATAAATACAACTCATCATCGAGCCCGATGAGGATGAGCAGGCGTTCGCTTAACCAGGTCGGCTGCTTCGACGCCCAGCGCCTCCGCGATGCGGCCGAGCACCGAGACGCTGGCCGACACATCGGCGCGTTCAATTGCGCCGACGTAACGGGCGCTTAGTCCTGCGCCATCGGCCAACTCTTCCTGCGTCATTTTCTTTGCATGACGTATCCGACGCAGATTGATCGCCATGATCTCCTTGAGATCCATGGCGACATGGGAACCCGCATCGGAACGATCGTTCTAGGAATGATCGTTCCGATTCGTATCGCGATGTGGTAGTCATTCCTTCGTGTTTTGGACCTGTTTGCTGCTTCCGGGGAGGGCGGTGATGCAGTTTGCGCATCACGACACAAGTGATGCGTGACCATTTCGCAGCTTGTAAAGTTTCGAAGCTAGATGGATTCTAATCGCGGCATCAACGCTGAGGGGCAATGCAATGAACGACGCGCCATTTCAGGACCGGCCGCCAATAACCGATCGTGTCAATGCCTATGACGAGAAACATCTTGCAATCTATGTCCGGTTGCTGATGGCCGAAGAAGAGGGCGCCGACTGGCGTGAAGTCGTCAGCGTGATCTTCGGCCTCGATCCTGCACGCGAACCGGATCGTGCCAAAATCGTACACGACAGCCATCTCGCCCGTGCGCGATGGATGTCGGAAGCCGGATATCGTGACCTTTTGGAACCGCGAATGCAGTGAACTGCACCCCTGTCACGTAAATTGCGATCTTGCGTGATGCAACCTCAGGGTCTAGCCCGTCGCGCCGACTTTCCGGATCGTGGTGTGTCCCCTCCTTCGTAAGGGGAAAACAAAAAGCAGAGATGACACGCCATGCCAACGCAGTACTGGCG
>DAIMKE010001013.1:0-3152 GCA_036721875.1 Bradyrhizobium sp.
GCACGCGCCTGCTCGGCGTTCGCGCCGTGATCTGCCAGAGCTTCGAGCGCATCCATCGCTCCAACCTGGTCGGCATGGGCGTGCTGCCGCTGACCTTCGAGGACGGCACATCATGGACGTCGCTCGGCCTGAAGGGCGACGAGAAGGTTACTATCCGTGGGTTGCAGGGCGACCTGAAGCCGCGCCAGACGCTGACGGCGGAGATCGTCTCGGGCGATGGTTCGCTGCAGCGCGTGCCGTTGCTGTGTCGCATCGACACCCTCGACGAACTCGAATACTACCGAAACGGCGGCATTCTTCACTATGTGCTGCGCAAACTGGCTGCCTAGGGCTTTTCCGGTTCTGATCAAATCAGAACCGGGCTCCAAACCGGGCTCCATGTCTTTGTTTGGTTCGTTTTCCTTAACGCCATGAAGCGCGGTTTTGTGATCAGTGTCACTTCGAAGTGAGTAGCGAGCAACAGGAAGGCGGCCTATGAGAAGGCCGCTTTCGCGCGTTTGGGGGCGCGCCTTTTGGGATCAAATCATGCCCCGTACAAATACGGAAAATTGCCACCGCCGGTCCGCAGCATGACAGCGATGATGGCTTATAGTTGTATCTCGCGATGGTCCGGCGCGCTCGGTGTCTGCGCCATCATCGCCGTCATCCGCCCTGCTCATGCCGAGCCACGCGCGGTGGTTGAGCTGTTCACCTCGCAGGGGTGTTCGTCGTGCCCGCCGGCCGACCAGATCATCGGCGAACTCGCCAAGGATCCGTCAGTCATCGCGCTGAGTCTGCCGATCGACTATTGGGATTATCTCGGCTGGAAAGACACGCTGGCAGACAAGCGATTCAGTGCGCGTCAGAAGGCCTATTCGCATGTCCGCGGCGATCGCAATCTCTATACGCCGCAGGTGATCGTCAACGGATCGAAACAGGTAATCGGCAGCGATCGCGCCAGCATCGAGGGCGCGATCCTGAGCACGAGCAAGGCCGACGGCGTGATGTCGGTGCCGGTGACGATGACGCTATCGGGCAAGTTGCTCAATGTCTCGGTAGCGGCGAGCAAGGTGCCGTCGGCGGCGGCCCGCGGCGAAGTCTGGATCTGCTCGGTCTCGAAGGCCATTCCGATCATGATCGGGCGCGGCGAGAATCGCGGCCAGGAGGTCACCTACCACAATGTGGTGCGGAATCTTCTGAAGGTCGGCGACTGGAACGGCAGTGCGGGAAGCTGGACCGTGCCGATCGAGAATATTTCCCGCGAGGGCGTCGACGCCGCTGTTGTCTATGTCCAGGACGGCAGTCGCGAAAAGCCGGGCGCCATGCTGGGTGCCGCCTACACGGCGCTACGCTAGTCTTGCCTTGAATTGGTAGTCCGGCGAATTGGCAGCCCGGAGGGTAGCGCGAATGCGCGCCGTTTTGCGCGGCTGGTCCCACAAACGAAAAAGGACCAACTCTCGTTGGCCCAGTGTCGGGATTTACTCCCCTGCGAATAGGCCCGATCCCGACGGCCCCGGGGGGCTGGGGGCTGAGGAATCCGGAACCGAAAGGACCGGGCCAACGCAGGATTATCTTTTCGCAGGTCAGCGGGGCGGGCCGTTGGCGGAAGTGGGGCAGCAATAAGATTCCGCTAACGATCCCGTGAGTCGGAATTTTCTTCCTATTTCGCGGCTCGCGGCGGTTTCCTTCGATTTTACAACCCACTTGCGGCGACCTGCGGTTAGGGCAATCATGTAAATTGCGACATGCTCCCGAAAAGTGGGGACCGGTTTTCGGAACGAGAGCATGCCTGAGATGACAGGAGGCGCTCCATGAGCTCGATATCGGAGGACACCGATCCAAGCGAGAGCCGCGCGGTGGCGCGCGCCGCGCCCGCAGCGAGCCCATCGCCGAATCGCGTTACATTCAATCGTCTCGAACTGAACCGAATCCTGAATCTGTACGGCCGCATGGTCGCCGACGGCGAGTGGCGCGACTATGCGATCGACTTCCTGAAGGACCGTGCGGTGTTCTCCGTTTTCCGCCGTGCGTCGGAAGTGCCGATCTACCGCATCGAGAAGGATCCGCGGCTGGCGCGCAAGCAGGGCATGTACAGCGTGATCTCGGCGACCGGCCTGATCCTGCGCCGCGGTCACGAACTCGAACGCGTCCTGCTGGTGATCGACCGCAAGCCGGCCCTGGTTTGATTCGTAGGATGGGTAGAGCGCAGCGAAACCCATCAATAGCAAGCGCGGATTGATGATGGGTTTTCGCTTCGCTCTACCCATCCTACGATCACCGTAGTCCCGCTGCGCAGCGACACCCGGAGATGTCTCGCCGCTATTTTTCGGGCACCGTCGTCGCGCCTTCACCCAACGCGCGCTGCATCATCACGGTGTCGAGCCAGCGGCCGAACTTGAAGCCGACACTCGGATGCGTTCCGATCATCTGGAAGCCGGTCCTGGTGTGAACGCCGATCGAGCCGGCGTTGGCGGAATCGCCGATGACTGCGATCATCTGCCGGTAGCCGCGCGCCTCGCATTCGCCGATCAGCCGCTGCAGCAGCAACAGGCCGATTCCGCGGCGGTGGATGGCCGGCTGCAGGTAGACCGAATTTTCCACCGTGAAACGATAGGCCGGCCGCGGCCGGTACGGGCCCGCATAGGCATAGCCAATCACGCGGCCATCGACCGCGGCGGCGAAATAGGGAAAGCCGCCCTCCATCAGCGCCCTGAATCGCCGGGTCATCTCGGCGAGGTCGGGCGGGATCAGTTCGAACGTCGCCGTGCCGTAGCGCACCGCGTGCTCGTAGATATCTGTGACGGCGGGGAGGTCGGCCTCGGTGGCGGGCCGGATTTCAGGGGTGGACATGGCCGACAGAGTATTTTTGCTGTGGGCAAAAGAAAAGCCCCGGCCGCGAGGCCGGGGCTCCAACCTGGAACCTTTGGGGGCAGCGCCTATTCGCGCTGTCCGAGCAGCTGCAGCAGCAGCGTGAACAGGTTGATGAAGTTCAGGTAGAGCGACAGCGCACCGGTAATCGCCGCCTTCTCCGCAACTTCTCCGCCCTCGGAGGCGTAGCCGTAGATGTAGTCGTTCTTCAGCCGCTGGGTATCCCAGGCGGTGAGGCCCGAGAACACCAGCACGCCGACCACCGACACGATGAACTGCAGCATCGAGCTGGCCAGGAACAGGTT
>DAIMKE010001014.1:0-3152 GCA_036721875.1 Bradyrhizobium sp.
CCAAAGCCGGCACGCGGTGGCTCTGCGAAGCTACACCACCAGCAGGGACACGACCCCCCCGACCCGCCTCCTTTTTGACTTCTCAGGCCGCGATCGCCCGTCGCAAGCGAGATTGCACCCGCCGCGAACAGCGCGGCCGCGAACCCGTAGGCGCACGCCAACGCCACTTGCTTCAAGAAGATCGGTATCCGCACGCCGTCGCCCCAAACATGTTGGTTCCTCCGATTGCGCACACGATGGTGCGATTGGCCTCCAACTCGGAGCCGGTGGAGTCAGTTCCAAATTCGTCCAATTAAAGGGAAGGGCTATCGTCCGATAGCGTTGAAAAAACTCTCGAATTTGCGCGGAGTCATTCGAAGGACTATTTGAGATTCGAGGCATGGCATCGCCTTCGCGTCGCTCAGACGGGCTGGCCCGGTCGGAACTCGTACGTCCGGCGGGTCAAGTTTTCCCAAGAGATTTGACCAGGAGCGCAATATGGCACGGTAGGAGCGACACCCGATTCACTTCGGCTAAGCCGTCCCGGTTCGCTCAGTCAGCGCAACAAACCCGGTCGCGCCCATCAAGCGGGCCACACGCCTCTTGCCGATGGCGACCCCGTCGGCCTTGGGCGGCGAAGTCGAAGCCGGTGAGATCACGTACATAGGGGAAGCGCGCGAGCCCGAAGGACATCTCGATCCGGCGCTGGTCGCGCCGTGAGACCTCGCGCTCGCAGAACAGCGTCAGCGCTTCCCGGATCGTGAGCTCGCGGCGGCCGGCCTCGTCGATCAAGCTATCGAGCTGGTCGCGCAGCGCTGTCAGCTTCAGTCGATCCAGCAGCGCGGTGAGGTGATCGTGCTGATCCATCAGAAGCTGCCTCCGGCAACCGCTTCATACTCGGCGAGCGGACGCAACAGCGCCGCGGGCGGCGATGAGGATCGCGGCGGCAGGCTATGGACCGGGCGTTCCCGTGTTCCGACCAGGCCGGCCAGATGGGCATCGTCGACGGCGCGACCATGACGCCCCTTTAACTCGGCATGGACGGCCACCTCCCGGCCGCCATGATGAACGCGCAAAATCGCGTTGCCGACCGTGACCCTCGCCGAGCCGGGCCAGGTCAAGAGCGACGGCACGACCAGACCGACGCCCTTGCCGGAGCGGGTCGGCGCGAAGCACAGCACATGCTCCGGCCCGTCGTGGCGGAGATAGGCATGATCGAGCTTGCCGAGCACGACGCCGTCCGGCCCAAGCAGCCCGGCCGCCTTCACCTCTTTGCCGTCGGCCCAGCGGGCGGAGCCATAGGTCTCGACGTTCTTCGCCTCGCGCGCCCGCCAGACTGACATGCCGATGGCGACGGGGATTGAGATGAAGCCGCCCGACGCCGCGATATAGGCGCCCTCGACGAAGATCGGCGGCGCATAGGCGTCGTAGAAATACCCCCACCAGAAAAAGGCCGGCGGGTAATAGACCGGCCAGCCCATCAGCTCGAACCATGGATGGCCGAGCTGCGGCTGGAAGCCGAGGCGGTAGGCGGTCCACTGCGTCGCCGTCCAGGCGTGAACAGCACGATCAGGAAGACTACTGTGATCTGGCCCCACAAAATCTTAGTGGCGGACATGGCGACCCTTGCGGCAAATCCCGCAGAGGTCGGATCACGGCTATAAATAACAATTCAGATCATGCCGGCGTATAGTAATCGGCGCTTCTATCGTAGGAATGGTATACTCTGTTTAGCAGTATCGGCGCCGAATATTCTATACGAGCTAATTTCCGTGCCTGGACGGCCCTTCCTCAGTGATCCTACTTCACCGCCAAAGCATCCCAACGTTCAATCACGGGCGGTGTCGACAAGAGTTCGTCCGCATGCTGCATCAGAGCGGCAGCAATTGGGCCATTCAGGTGAGCGCCGCGATCTTCATCGGTCGCAAAAGCGTCAAAAATCGCGTAGCTTTGAGGCCCGAATTTCACGGCGTACCACACCGGCGTGCCGGTCTCCTCCTGCGCCAACGGCAATGCACCTTGAAGAAACGCTTCAAGATCCGCCTCTTTGCCGGGCTTCGCTTCCAGCCGAACATACAGCCCAAACTTAATCATACCTATCTCCTTATCAGACTTGGAATCTGCCCCGGCACGGATCGACAGCAACGATGATTTCCAAGAGTTGTTGTTGCAGACACCCGAGTGGCTCGACTCGCGCCTTTGTCGATACGCGCCTCAACCGAGAGCGGCCTTCGTTCCCAAAGGCAGTCACAACCCTAATGGAGGTCAGTTCATCAGTCGCTTGGCATAAATGACAAATGTAGTACCATTCTCGCCATGAACATCGCGATCCTTGCCCTTGATGGGACTTTCGACACCGGACTGGCCGCGTTCCAAGACACGCTGACCACAGCCGCCGAACTGGGCGCCGACCTCAGAAAGAAAGTCGTTCAAGGCGACCGTTCTGAGCGTCCGGCACGGCGCGATGACTGCGCATGGCTTGGCCATACCTGCTGTGCCGGCAGTCGCCTCTTTTGCGCCTGATCTTGTGCTCGTGCCTGCGGTCGGCGCAAAGACCGAGGAGGCGCTGAGCACCACACTCCGCCATCCGGATTGCGAGAGCGCTGGCGTTCTGTTGCGCGCGTGGCATAAACAGGGCGCGACTATCGCAGCGGCATGTACGGGAACGTTCCTGCTAGCGGAGGCCGGCCTGTTGGATGGTCGGGCCGCGACGACGAGTTGGTGGCTGAGTCCGTTCTTTCGCTCCCGTTATCCGCGCGTGGATTTGGATCATCATCGCACCATCGTGCGGGCCGACAACATCGTTACGGCGGGGGCTGTGTTGGCCCATTTCGATCTGGCATTGTGGTTTATTCGACAGCGCAGCCCTGAACTTGCGGCGACGACAGCCCGCTACTTGATGCTCGACCCGCGTTCACCCCAGGCGACATACGCGATCCCGGATCACCTTCGACACACGGACGAGCTTGTCCAAGCTTTTGAGGTATGGGTGCGGACGAACCTTGATCGAGTTTTCTCGCTCCGAGACGCGGCGCAGTTCACTGGAGCAAGTACGCGAACGCTGTCGAGAAGAGTTCACGCCGTGCTCGGACGATCACCACTGGCGTACCACCAGGATCTACGGGTCGAACACGCGACCTATCTTCTGAGGACGACTCGAATGAGCGTCGATG
>DAIMKE010001015.1:0-3140 GCA_036721875.1 Bradyrhizobium sp.
CATCCGGCCACACATCCGCTGTCGCCCCTGCGAACGCAGGGACCCATACCGCGTGATCTATCGATGGGGCGAGATGGCCGATGCGCTGCGTTGGCCGATTGCCGTCGTGACTTGTTGAAAGCGAAGCCGTCTTCGACCGTGCCTATCACACCGGCCGCGGCGTATGGGTCCCGGCGCAAGGCCGGGACGACGCGTGGGAGACGGTCGTCTATTCCGCGGGCACGATGCTCGGAGCCAGGATGGCTTCGAGATGCTCGGGCCGGTCGCGGTTGACCATGACCAGGAATTCGTCGGCGACGCCGCGCAACTGCTTGCTCAGGGCGCTCGCCATCACCGCGGTGTCGAGCTTGGTGCGCTCGCGCACGATCGCCTGGATGGCGTTGATGTGGTGGGTGATCAGATCCGCGGGCACCTCGTCGAGGTCGGGCGCATGTTCGATGATGCGGCACAGGCTTTCGGCGGCAGCTCCAGCGGAAGGGAAGCCGAAGGTCGCGGCGTCGCCCTTGATGTCATGGGCGGCGCGAAACATCTCTTCGCGGTTTTCGCTGGTGAACCCGTCGCCGAGAATGGCCGCATGCGCCGCGGACAGCCGGTAGGCCTCGATGGTCATCCATTTCTTGAATTCGCCGGATAGTCCCGCAAGCGCCTTTTCCGCGCGCGCGACCGGATCGTCGCGATCGGATTCGGGGACGCGATACAGCACCTTGCGCAGCGGATTGGGTTGCGTGATGACGTGATGATCGGCAAACGACTTGATCTGCAGCGACCCGGGCTTTTCTTTCGCCATGATGATTTCTCCAGGCCGGCGCTAGACGCTGGTTCGTGCCTTGTCGAGCAGCGACGGCTGTTGCAGGACTTCCATCTCGCCGCCGACGCGGCGTTCGGGTCCGATATAGGCATTGCTGGTGTTGCGCCGGCGGTCCGGGCCGAAATAGGTCTTGGTCTTGATGAAGGGCCGCGGGTTGGCGACGACGTTCAGGATGCGCTGGTACAATCCCTTGGCAGAGATCGGCTTCGCCAGGAACTCGGTGACGCCGGCATCGCGCGCGACCGTGACGCGGCGCTTCTCCGAATGTCCGGTCAGCATGATGATCGGCGCGTAGGGGTTACCCTTCGATTCAGGTTGCCGGATCATCTGCGCCAGTTCGAGGCCGTCGAAGATAGGCATCGCCCAGTCGGTGATCACGATGTCGGGCACGTAGTGGTGGTACATTTCGAGCGCGGTGGCGCCGTCCTTGGCCTCATAGGCTTCGCGCGCGCCGAACGAATGCAACAGCGTGCGCAGGATCCGGCGCATGTGCGGATTGTCATCGCAGATCAGGAACCGCAGCTTGTTGAAGTCGATACGATACATGGTTCGGTCCGGCCAAGACGGGTATACCCGACGTTAACCGTATCGCGGCGGCAGTTAATGAAGGGTTGCAAAGCGGCCCGCCGAGCGCGTCTGCTGCAGCGAAATTAGTATCCGAACTGCTCGCGCAGGATGCGTTCTTCCAGGCTGTGGCCGGGGTCGAACAGCATCCGCATGGAGATCGTCTTGTCGGACAGCACCTCGACGCGCTGCACGTCGCGCACGTCGTCATGGTCGGCCGCGGCGGCGACCGGGCGCTTTTCGCCCTCGAGCACCTCGATCACCACGAAGGCGGTGTTGGGGAGGAGGGCGCCGCGCCAGCGCCGCGGGCGAAACGCACTGATCGGGGTGAGCGCCAGCAGCGCCGCGTTGATCGGCAGGATCGGGCCCTGCGCGGAGAGGTTATAGGCCGTCGAGCCGGCCGGCGTCGCCACCAGAATGCCGTCGGCTATCAGTTCCGGCATGCGCTCGTGTTCGTCGATCAGGATACGCAGGTGCGCTGCCTGGTTGGTCTGGCGAAACAGCGCGACCTCGTTGATGGCGTGATGCAGGTGTACGTTGCCATGGATGTCGGTGGCGCGCATCAAAAGCGGGTTGATCAGGGATTCCTTCGCCGCCGCCAGCCGCGTGTGCAGGTCGTGCGTGGTGAACTCGTTCATCAGGAAGCCGACCGTGCCGCGGTGCATGCCGTAGATCGGCTTGCCCGAGCGCATGTGCCGGTGCAGCGTCTGCAGCATCAATCCGTCGCCGCCGAGCGCCACCACGACGTCGGCATCGTCGGCCTCGTGGTTGCCGTAGAGCCTGGTGAGCTGCGCCAATGCGCTTTGCGCCTCGGTGCTCCCGCTCGCGACGAAGGCGATCCGGTCATATCGCTTGGGGCTGGCCATCGGACAACGAACTCATGTGACGCCGGATTGCGCCGCGCCCGTCTATACACCTTGGCAGGCCTTGTCGAGATGGCCAGGTCAGACTTCCCGCGACCGTGGCAAACGAAATTGGGCGACCGCCGGATGCGATCGCCCAATTACGCCCCAAACTGGTCCGGGTCCTGCCGCCTGCAGGCCCCGGTGTCTCAATACTTGGCGACAACCGCCGTGACGGGCGCAAAGCGGTAGTTCAAACCGACCTTCACCTGGCTGATGTCGGATCGGTCGGTGATCGTCGTGGTGCCGTCGGACGCCAGCGCCGTGTGCCGGCCGAACGAGAGATAGTCGTACTCCGCCTTGGCCGACCAGTTCTTGCCGAGGTCGAATTCGGCGCCGTATCCGATCGTCCAGCCGACGCGGGTGCTCGAGGTGCCGAAGCCCGTGCCGTTCGCAAACACGACGCCTGCCTGGTTGGTGCAGAGGTTGGGAACGCCCAGCGCGCCACCCTGCGGATTGAAGCAGGTCGCGCTGATGCGGCTGTCTTCGAATGCCGCGCCACCCTTGCCGTAAAGGAGCGTGCGGCCCCAGGCATAGCCGACGCGGGCCGTGGCCGTGCCGATCCACGAGGTCTTGTCCTGGAGGCCGAAATAGGCCGAATTGAAGCCAAGGTTGTCGAACGCGACACCGGAGCTTCGTCCGCCGTGCACATCGGCCCAGCCGATGTCGCCTTCGACGCCGAGAACCCAGTTGTTGGCGAATTGATAGTTGTAGCCGACCTGCAAGCCGCCAATCGGTCCGAACACCCAGGGACTGTTGTTCGCCTGGGGCGAGGCCGGGAATTCGATGTCGGTGCCGCCGCCGGCAGCGCCGAAGAATCCGCCGGCGTAGAAGCCGGTCCAGTTCGTTACCCCGATGACCGGGAT
>DAIMKE010001016.1:0-3140 GCA_036721875.1 Bradyrhizobium sp.
CAGACATCGTGCGCGTCGCGTGATACGGCGATCGCACCCGCAACGACGTTCGACTTGTCGACGGCCTCCTTGACGAAACCGATTACGTTACTGTCCTCGATGGCGAGGAAGCGCAGATTGCTGGTCTGCTGCAGCGCCGGATTGTCCCGCCGCGCGCGGTTCAACCAGGTGAGATATGGCTTGATGTTGCCGGGCTTGTCCCAGTCCCTGACCTTGATCTCGTATTTCTCGGAATCCAGATACTCCTCGCGGCCCGGTATCGGCTCGTGTTCGATCAGTTCGAACCCGTTGTAGACACCGTAGGTGGAGGACAGCATGGCTGCCAGCGCGGCGCGCGACTTGAACATCCAGGTTTCGCCGCCCTGCAGGTGATAGGGCAGGATGTCCGGCGTGTTGACGAAGAAATTCGGCCGGTAGAAGTCGCGCTCGGGGTAGTCGGTCAGCTCGGTCAAATATTGCTCGATTTCCCAACGCTCGGTACGCCACGTGAAGTACGTGTAGGACTGGGTGAAGCCGAGCTTGGCGAGCCCCTTCATCAGCTTCGGCCGCGTGAATGCTTCCGCCAGGAAGATCACGTCGGGGTGGCGAAGCTGAACCTCGTGAATGAGCCACTCCCAGAACCTGAACGGTTTGGTGTGCGGATTGTCGACCCGAAAGATCTTCACGCCCTGGTCGATCCAGAACAGGATCACGTCGCGCAGCGCATTCCACAGCGCGCCCGCGTCCTCGGAGGCGAAGTCGGGGTTGACGATGTCCTGGTATTTCTTCGGCGGATTCTCGGCATAGCGCATCGAGCCGTCCGGCCTGCGCTTGAACCACTGCGGATGCTCTTTGAGCCAGGGGTGATCGGGCGCGCACTGCACGGCGAAGTCGAGCGCGACCTCCATGCCGTGCTCGTGGCATGCCGCGACCAAAGCGCGGAAATCCTCCAGCGTGCCGAGCTCCGGATGCACGGCGTCATGGCCGCCCTCGGCGCTGCCGATTGCATAGGGGCTGCCGGGATCGCCTTCGCTGGCGGTCACGGCATTGTTGCGCCCCTTGCGATTGATTTTTCCGATCGGGTGGATCGGTGTGAAGTAGAGCACGTCGAAGCCCATGGCGGCGACGTCGGGCAGCCGCGCGATGCAATCCTTGAACGTGCCGTGTTGGCCGGGAATTTTGCTTTGGCTGCGCGGTACCATTTCGTACCAGGTGCTGAAGCGCGCCTGCGGCCGATCGGCCACGAACGGGAATAGCTGCGACCGGGTGAGATCAGGGCGCAACTGGCTCTCCGCCATAGCCTCCTTGAGGTCGCTTGCGAGCAGCGGCGCCGTATCGCCGGTCTGCAGGTAATCCTCGCAATATTTCCGAATCAGCGCGGCGGCGTCCGGGCTGCCGGATTGCGCCTTGCCGAGCAGGCCGGCGCCCTCGATGGCATCGACCTCCTGGTCGGTGCCGGCCTTCTGCTTGAGCTCGAATCCATGACGCCAGGTGGCGAACTCATCGGTCCAGGCCTCGATGGCGTAGACATAGCGCCCCGGCGCGTCCGGCACGAACGTGCCCGACCAGCGATCGTTGCTGTCCATCGTCATCGGCTCGCGCCGCCACTCCCGGTCGACCTCGCGGCGCCAGACCAGGGCGGCGGCGATCACCTCATGCCCATCGCGGTAGATATCCGCCCAAACTTCGATGGGTTCGCCGACAATCCGTTTGACCGGAAAGCGGCCGCCATCGATCGAGGGGAAGACGTCTTCAATATGGAAAGCGCCGGCAGCGCTCTCGACAGACTGCGTAGTTTTGTTCACGGTGATGCCGCCATTGACGTGGAACTGAGGTTCCGGACACAGGAAGGAGACGTGCCGGGCCTACATAGAAAGCCGCTCGCCAAGCAATGGTTCCCTGCGGGAACGCCTGACGGAGCGGCGCGTTAGAGATGCTCTATCTCCTTCCTTTTTCTGGACAATTTTACGACGCTCTCCTGTCCTTTGCGTGCAAACCGCGTGCCGAATGAACCTCTTCGCTGAAGCCAAAAATCGTGGAATCCAGACCGAATTCGTGGACGGTCAGGGTCACCGCCGTGTGACGGATGTGGCGGCGCTCGAAATTATCCTGGGCGCACTTCCGCCACAGACCCCGGGGCCGTTGCTGGGGCAGCCGGTCGTGGTTCGGCAGGGGCGGCCGGGGCGGAGCGAACTCCGGCCCGCGGCAAGGTTCCCGGTAGGCTGGAAAATCGTTTCCGATGGGGTTGTCGCCGAAGGCGAGAGTGCCGATCGCGTCATCGACTGGCACGAGGGGCTGGCCGCGGGGGTCTACCGGCTGCACCTGACCGATGCTGCTGCGGTAACCGAGGACGTGCCGCTGATCTCGGCGCCGGAAAAAGCGTTCGGTGGCGATTTCGACCGCTGCTGGCTGCTCGCGGTACAGCTTTACGGCGTCCGCTCGGGGCGCAACTGGGGGATCGGCGACTTCACCGATCTCGAAGCCATGATCGAATTTGCGACCGATCTCGGCGCTGACGGTATCGGCCTCAATCCGCTGCACGCCTTGTTCGACGATCGTCCCGGCGACTGCAGCCCCTACTCGCCGAACAGTCGGCTGTTTCTCAACGCGCTCTATGTCGATGTCGACAAGCTGCCTGAATTCCAGCTCGATGCCGCCACCCGCGACGCGCTCGTGCCGTTACGGGCGGGCGAGATCGTCGATTATGTCGCGGTCGCCAGCCTGAAATGGCAGGCGCTCCGCGCGGCGTTCGCCGCCTTCAAGGCGCACGCAACGCCCGCGCGCCGGCAGGATTTTGATGCGTTCCGCGCCGAGCAGGGCCCGCTGCTGTTGCGCTTCGCCTGCTTCGAGATGCTGCGGCACAAGTTCGGCAAGCCCTGGTGGGAGTGGCCGGCCGAGTGGCGGCAGCCGGACGACGCCAGATGTGCCGCCCTGCGCGACGGGGCGGAGGCTGACGAAGTCGCGTTCGTCGAATTCGTGCAATGGACCGCCGACCGGCAACTCGGCGGCGCCGCCGATCTGGCGCGCAAGCTCGGCATGAAGGTCGGCCTCTATCTCGACGTTGCGGTCGGCGTGCAGTCCGACGGTTTTGATGCCTGGAACGAGCAGGCGGCGATCTCGCGCCATCTCGGTGTCGGCGCGCCGCCGGATCCGCTCAACAC
>DAIMKE010001017.1:0-3138 GCA_036721875.1 Bradyrhizobium sp.
ATATAGGCCGCTGTCTCGGGATCGTTGATCGCCGAGAACGAGATCCAGGACGCCGCTTTCGAACCATTTGCTCGTCGCACCGCGGCCGCCATAAGCTTCGCGCATCTGGCCGATCGACTGGTAGAGCATCAGCAGGTTGATGACGTATTTGCGCCCGAGGGCGCCGCGCGTTTCTAACCGCCGTCCAGGTTTGGTGGGCGTCGGCTCCGACTCGTCTTCCCACACTATACGGAGATTGCGAGGTGGCGCTGCCTCAGAACGTGTTGGTTTGAACCAACACGGCTAGGGGCACACGCATTTGGCTTTCGTTGTCTTGCTTCAACTCCGGTGTGCGCCTGCCCAATCGATGCGAACTCATTTCGAGTGAGCGCCTCGTTCCTATGTGGCTCGGCCCACCTGACTCTTCTGGCAGGGGATTTTGTGCCTGGCTTTCAGGATCCTGCCGCGTGCTGGTTCGCAGTGGGCGTTGGTTCAAACCAACACCCAGGATGAAGAGGCCGGTTTGATCAGGACCGCCCCGGCAGGCGAAGCACGGTCTGGAGGAACATGGATGAAACGGGCGCAGATGGTTGCACCAAGGTCGACCCGGTGAACACGATCGTCATCAACAACCAGAAGGGCGGCGTCGGCAAGACGACGCTTGCCGTGCATCTGGCCTGGTTTATGGCGGAAGCGGGCCGCCGGGTTCTGATGATCGATGTTGATGCGCAGGGCAACGCGACCGACACGCTCAAGCAGCATAGAGGGTCAATTTCGGCGGCGGACCTCTTCAAGCCGGCGACCCGGTTTGTCGCTGGCGAAAACAACGGCATCACACTGGCGCCGGCCGACAGCTCATTGACGGATATCGATCGCGGCAATGCTGCAGCTGTCTTGACCCTGCAGCAGAATCTCGCCGATGCCGCCGCCCGGTTCGATGTTTGCGTGATCGACACCCCGCCATCGCTTGGCCTTCGCAGTGTCGCTTGCCTGGTCGCCGCCTCGCACGTGTTGGCGCCGATTTACCTGGAAGATTATTCCGTAAAGGGCGTCAAAGCCCTGATGCAGACCGTGATCGGTGTGCAACGACGCTACGGTCGTCAGGACACGCGATTCCTCGGCCTGCTGCCGTCGAACTTTAATACCAAGTCGCCGCGTCAACGAACACACTTGGAGCAGTTGTTGCGCGAAGCGGGCAAGTACGTGTTCCCAGGCCAGATCGTTGCACGGGACGGCTATGCCGAAGCCGTTGCGGAACGGGTGCCGGTGTGGAGCTTGAAGCGTCGCTCGGCGCAAGAAGCCGGTCGGGAAATCCGTGCGGTTCTCGCTAAGATCGTAGAACGGCTCGATCAGGAGACGACGAATGACGCTTGATTTCAGCTTCAAGGAGCTCGTCGACGTCGCGGCAAACCCTAGCGCAGCAGCCGGGCGGCCGCTCTTGGTCGCGATTGATTGCATTGACGAGGATCCCGATCAACCACGCCACACCTTCAGCGAACAGGAACTGGAGGAGCTCTCCCAATCGGTTGCCGAACATGGCGTGCTGCAACCCGTCGTGCTTCGCCGTTGTAGTGAAGATGGACGCTACGTCATCGCCATGGGCGCGCGCCGGTACCGCGCTGCGCGGCGCGCAGGGCTGCGTGAAATTCCCGCCTTCGTTCAAGACGTCGCTTCACCCGACCGATACGCTCAGATGATCGAGAATATCCAGCGCGATGATTTGCGTGCGCCCGAGATCGCCAGGTTCATCGCAGACCGATTGAACGCCGGAGATACCCAGGCGGAGATCTCGCGCAAGCTCGGCAAGCCAAGAGACTGGGTATCGCGTTACGCGTCGGTTCAAGCCATGCCGGACTTCCTTCGGGCGCGCCTTGAGGGCAGCTCGATCCGTGCTCTTTATGAACTCTACCAGGCCTGGCGCACGCATCCTGACGAGATCGAACGGCGATGCGCGACGCAGGACAGCTTTACCGACGCACAGGCTCGACAACTGGCCCGGGGCGTTCGCGGGGAGGGCGGCCGCGCCAATCCCCGGATCGAATTTCCGGTTGGGCGACCTCGATCCGAAAACTCCGATCCCCTCCCGGAAGCGGTGCTTCCGCGCAACGCTGTGAAAGACCGCGAAGCGGCAACGGAGGATCAGCCAAAAACTCGCGTCGTTTCACAATCGAGATCGGCAGCATCGCTGGCGATCAGGGTTCGGTACCAGAACCGGCTCGGACAGCTTGTTGTCGATCGGCTCGCGACGCAAGGCTCACGTCACGCTGTGGTGTTGGTCGACGGCGCGGACCACGAACAAGAAGTTCCAGCATCGGCGCTTACAATCGAGGAGATCCTGTCGAGATGAACTCGTTCGACACTTTCGCTGCCGCGGCGGCAGACTATCGATGCGCGCTGGCGGAGCGACTTTCCCATCCGAAGGATGGCGCGTTAGCGCAGCAGCCGAAGGCCGAACGCGCTTCCCATAGCGCCGTAGAGAGGCCGCAGGCTGCTGGAAAGTCGCGGTCCACAGTGGCAGTGTCAGTTAGTGCCTTCGTTTCCTCGCTTGCCGGCGGATCGGTATTCGCGATGGCTACTACGCCAGGCGAGCGCCGCGAGCAGAATTCGGCGCAGAGGGCAGGGGCCCTCGATCGCTTTGCCTTGGCGAGCGCTGAATGCGGAGAGTGTTGGTTTGAACCAACATCTAAGGGCAAAAATTTTTGCTTTCTAGTGCAGGATAGGCTTCGCGCCAGCGATGTATTACATCGCAATTGGGATTGGAGCGCATGGCTCTGATCTCGCTTCGCGTCTCCGACGAAGTCGCGGCGCAGTTCTCCGCTTTTGCGGCTACCCAGGGCGGCAAATCCGCGCTGCTGCGGCGTCTCATTGCTGATGCACTAGCTGCACCAGAGCCGCGCATCTTCGCGTTGCCGGTCGGACGGCCGGAAAAGGTGACGGTGCGATTTCGCGAGAGCGAGATGCGGCAGCTCGCGGAAGTTTCACATCAGCGTGGCATGACCCGCACCGGCTGGATTGCCGCGTTGGTGCGCTCGCGGTTGGGATCGCCTGTGCAGCATTCCCCGGACGAGCATTCCGCGCTCCGCGCGGTCGTTCGCGAGCTCAACCAGATCGGGGGAAACATCAACCAGATCGCGCGTGCCGCAAACATCAGTGTACTGC
>DAIMKE010001018.1:0-3137 GCA_036721875.1 Bradyrhizobium sp.
CTGGTGGAACACGCTGCATCAGCCGGCCTCGGTGATGCGGATGGGTGGCCCTGCGCTCGATAACGCGTTTCTGATTCCGCTGCTGGTGATGGCGATCGGGTTTACGCTGCTGTTCGTCACGCTGCATCTGGCGGCGATGCGCAACGAGATCCTGCGCCGCCGCGTGCGCAGCTTGCAGATGATGCAAGCCAGCCAACAGGCGGCGTGACGCGATGTCGCTCGGCCCCTACACCTCCTTTGTCCTGACATCCTACGCGCTGGTGGTGGCGATCGTTGCGGTTCTGATCGCCTGGATCGCCGTCGATTACCGCCACCAGAGACAACGCCTGCGCGACCTCGAGGCCAGCGGCGTGACCCGCCGCTCCGGCCGCACCGCGACGGAAATCTGATGAGCGCGCCGAACACGACGCAGGGGGCTTCGCCGCGGCGCTGGGTAGTGATGCTGCCGCTGATCGGCTTCCTGGCCCTCGCCGCCTTGTTCCTGTTGCGGCTCTATGGCGGCGATCCCTCAAAACTCCCCTCGGCGCTGATCGGCCAGCCGGCGCCGCAAACCACGCTTCCGCCGCTGCAAGGCCTCGTCCGCGACGGCACTCCAGTGCCCGGGCTCGATCCAACGGCGTTCAAGGGCAAGGTCAGCGTCGTCAATGTCTGGGCGTCCTGGTGCGTGCCGTGCCACGACGAGGCGCCGCTGTTGACCGCGCTGGCAAAGGACACGCGGCTGCAGATCGTCGGCATCAACTACAAGGATTCCCCCGACAACGCCCGCCGCTTCCTCGGCCGCTACGGCAATCCGTTCAGCATGGTCGGCGTCGATGCCAATGGCCGAGGCTCGATCGAATGGGGCGTCTACGGCGTGCCCGAGACGTTCGTGGTCGGCCGCGACGGCACCATCGTCCACAAGCTGGTCGGACCGGTGACGCCGGAAAATCTCGACAGCGTACTGAAGGTCGCGATCGAGAAGGCGCTGAGGGCGGGGACCTGACCCACCATCGTCATTCCGGGGCGCGTCGAAGACGCGAACCCGGAAGTTCGAGATGAGACCCGATACTTCATTTCGAGATTCCTGGTTCGATGCTTCGCATCGCCCCGGAATGACGAAGGAGAGGTCGATTCCAAATAATTCCCCGCTTTTATCTGCCGTTCATTTCGCGGCCATGGCGCCGACACGAATCCGCAGCTAGCTTGATGGCGTTAATTGAACCGTCCTTGGAGGGACACCCCATGCGTCATTTCACGCTCGCTTCGCTTCTCGCAACCGCGTTGGCCGCAGGCCTGCTGACGGCCGGTCCGTCGATGGCCCAGACCGCGCAACCCGCGACCAAATCCGACAGCAAGATGATGGCTCCCGCGCCGAAGGCCTCGGAGTCGAAGATGGCACCGGCGCCGAAGGCCGAACTGCTCGACATCAACTCCGCGACCGTCGATCAGCTCGAAACGCTGCCGGGTGTCGGCAAGGCCTACTCCGCCAAGATCATCGCGGGCCGCCCCTACAAGGGCAAGGACGAGCTGGTGCAGAAGAGCATCGTCCCGCAGGCGACCTACGACAAGATCAAGGACCAGATCATCGCCAAGCAGAAGAGCTGATCTTTACCGCAGACAACGCACCGGCGTTCCGCGCCGGTGCGTTTTGCATTATAGCGTTTTCGAGCGAAGTGGAGACCGGTTCGCGTAAAGAAAACGCGTCAAAATAGGAATCCAGTTCAGCCCTTGGACACATCCCCCGCGTCCGCCTCGCTCGCCTCCAGCGAGGCCGGCTGCAGTTGATAGCGCTTGATCAGCGGCATCTGGGTCATGGCAAACAGCATGGTCAGCGGCACCATGCCGAAGACCTTGAAGCTGACCCAGAAATCGGTCGACTGCGTGCGCCAGATGATCTCGTTCAGGACCGCCATCGCCAAGAACCACACCGCCCAGCGCGCCGTCAGGATGCGCCATCCGTGGGCGGTCAGATTGAACATCTGGTCGAACATGATGGCGATGAAGGAGCGGTTGAACAGCAAGCCGCCGGCGAGGATGGCGGCGAACAGCGTGTAGACGATGGTCGGCTTCATCTTGATGAAGGTCTCGTCGTGCAAGATCAGCGTCAGCGCGCCGAACACGAAGACGACCACCGCCGTCACGATCGCCATCATCGGAACATGTCGCGTCACCACATAGGACGCGACCATGGCGGCCAGCACCGCCACCATAAATACGCCGGTGGCGATGAACAGGTTGGTCTTGGCGTTGGCGAAGAAGAAGATCAGGAGCGGACCAAGCTCGGTCGCAAGCTTGAACAGCGGGTGCGGTACTTTCTTGTCCATCTCGTATCCTATGTTGCCGTCATCACCCGCGAAAGCGGGTGATCCAGTACTCCGTGGCGCCTCGGCCTCGATTGGCGGCGCGGTGTACTGGATGCCCCGCCTTCGCGGGGCATGACAAGAGAAAACCTAGGTCTCAATTCCTGCGATCGCGTTGGCGAAATCCCGCGCGGTGAACGGCGCGAGATCGTCGATGCCTTCGCCGACGCCGATGAAGTGCACCGGCAGTTTGAACTTCTCCGCCAGCGCCACCAGGATGCCGCCGCGCGCGGTGCCGTCGAGCTTCGTCATCACGAGACCCGTAACGCCAGCGGTACGATGAAATGCCTCGACCTGCGACAGCGCATTTTGTCCCACCGTGGCATCGAGCACGAGCAGCACCGCATGCGGTGCCGACGCATCGACCTTCTTCATGACGCGAACGACCTTTTCGAGCTCGTTCATCAGTTCGGCCTTGTTCTGCAGGCGGCCTGCGGTATCGACCAGCAGCACGTCGATATTCTGCTCCTTCGCCGCGGTCAGCGCGTTGAAGGCAAGGCCCGCCGAATCCGAACCCTGCGCACCCGATATGACCGGCGATCTGGTGCGCTCGCCCCAGACCTTGAGCTGCTCGATCGCGGCGGCACGGAACGTATCGCCCGCGGCCATCATGATCTTGCGGCCCTCGGCACTCAGCTTGGCCGCGAGCTTGCCGATGGTGGTGGTCTTGCCGGAGCCGTTGACGCCGACCACGAGGATGACGAACGGCTTTTGCGCCCGGTCGATCTCCAGCGGCTTCGCCACCGGCGCCAGCACCTTCTCGACTTCGGTCGCAACCACCGTCTTCACTTCGTCGGC
>DAIMKE010001019.1:0-3132 GCA_036721875.1 Bradyrhizobium sp.
TCAGGGTAGCGAGGTTAAGCTTCCCATCGAGCAGTTGTTGAGCAGCTCGCATGGCGCGGTCTGGCCCGTAATTCGCCCACCGTGCGAGGACGCTGACGCAGGTGAGAGGTTGGGTCCGAAGCCTGCTCGGAAGCGCGTCGTCCTGCCAGAATTGTTCATCAGTGAGGAAACGGTAGGCCCTGGCGAGGCGACGGGGAACGTGGGCACTGACGCCCATGTCGGCGGCAATACGCCGATAGATGCTCTCCCGATCGCCATGTCGCGCGGTATCGACCTCCACGATGACCCGCTTGGCCAGCTCGTACCAGTCATCGGCCGTCGCGACTAACGGTCGCTTTGCTACTGCCCGTGCCACGTCAGCCACCCCTTCGCTAACTCTCCCGCGGACCGCGGATCATCGAACAGGAGCACCTACCATGACCGACGAATCCACTGCCAAAGGTTACTCCGATCGGTACGGCCTCGGCTTCGGCAAGATCGACAGCGGGCGACGTAAGGCCTTGGCCGACCCGGAGACTGGCCAAGTGCATGAACATCGCCTGAGTGATGCCGCGGTGGCGCGCCGCATCGCCGACGGCGCCTTCGAGATCATGCGCATCTACTCGCGGGAAGGCCGCGTGTTCATCAGTCACGATGCCGCAATCCAGCTTTCGATCGTCATCAACGCCATTTCGATGAGCCAGGATTCAATCGCCTTGTTCGACGGCGCCCGGGAGGGAAGGCTGACGGCGAAGGACGTGAAGGACTTGATGAGCGCGCTCAGTGACGCAGCGGACAAACAGCGTAAAGACGCGGTGCAACGTGCGGAAGCCGAGGCTCAGGCTGACGCAGACTATTTCCCAGGAAGCGCGGGAAGGGCGGCTTCTGCCGATGGGGTGAAGCAGTAATGTGGCCAGTGCGCCTTAGGGTTAGGATCCACACGGTAGTTGGCTTCAAAGGTCTCCCGTCATTCACGGCTCCCGGGAGGGAGCGCGACTGAATCCCGATCGTTCCTGGCTTACGGACGCTAAATTTGCCCGGATCGAGCCACACCTGCCGACTAATTCGCGTGGAAAAGCCACGTGTTGACAACCGTCGAAGATCTGCGGCATCGTCCACGTTCTCACGTGCGGCGGGTGCTGGATCGATGCGACCCGGCTACGGACTGCGCAAGCCGCTCTTCAACCGCTATGCCCGCTGGGCCGCCAAGGCGTCTGGGGTAAATTTCTTTCCTGCCTTAGCGAGCGCCGGCTGTCCTCCGGCCCAGGTGCTAATCGATTCCGCAGCCGTGAAGGCGCACCGCTCAGCTTCGCGCTAAAATGTATGGCCCCCCGTCTGCAAGCTGCTTCGGCGATCCGACCGAGTCGCCTGCGCCACGCTCACGCCGCGATCCTCGATCAGGCGGACCGCCTCGATCTTGAACTAACGCCCAAACTGTCTTCGTAGCAGAAGCCACCTCCGGCTTCATGAAACACCTAATCCCGGTGTTCAAAAAACCGGCAGCAGGCCATATCGCTGGCATCGATCAGATCGCGATGATGGCGGAAGGACGGATCCAGGCTTTCGGGCCTAAGGCCGAGGTGCTGCAGAAGGTGATGAAACAGGGTGGCCTGCCGACCGTGCAACGCCAGGCGGCGATGCCATGACAAGCGTGAGTGATGACGACAAGCCGGAGTTTAGCGGCTCGCTGAGACGCCTTGCGCTTGTCGGGAGTGCCAGCGTGATCCTCTTTGCAGGAACGATCGGCGTCTGGGCTGTCACAACGACGCTCTCGGGCGCTGTCGTTGCCTCCGGTCAATTCGTCGTCGATGGCAACGTCAAGAAGGTCCAGCACGCAACTGGGGGCATCGTCGGCGAACTCAGGGTGCGCGAGGGCGACAGGGTCGAGCAGGATCAGATCGTCATCAGGCTGGATGACACAGTGACCCGCGCCAGTCTCCAGGTCATCACCAAGCAGCTCGATGAATTTGCGGCGCGACGCGCACGTTTGCAGGCCGAGCGTGACCGCAAGGCGGCAGTGACTGTGGCTCCCGAACTGTTGCATCGCATTTCCGAGCCGGAGATCGCCGAGCTCGTCGCCGCCGAGCTCAGCCTGTTCGAAGCGCGCCGCACAGCCCGAGATGGTCAGAAGGCTCAGCTCGCAAAGCGGGTGGGCCAGCTCTCGGACGAGATCCGCGGGTTGCAGTCGCAGCAGTCCGCGCGTGACCGCCAAGCCGTGCTGATCGAGGAGGAGCTTCTCGGCGTGCGCGGTCTCTACGCCAAGAATTTGGTCTCTCTCAGCCGCAAGGCTCAGCTCGAGCGTGAGGCCGCGAGCCTTGAGGGCCAGAAGGGGCAGCTCGTCGCAGCGGTCGCGCAGGCCGAAGGCAAGATTGCCGAGACGCAGCTCCAGATCATCCAAATCGACGACGCGCTCCGCGAGGAGGTGATGAAGGAGCTGCGTGAGATCCAGGGCAAGACCGCAGAGCTTGTCGAGCGCCGGATCGCCGCTGAGGACCAGCTCAAGCGCATAGATATCCGCGCAACGAGCGCAGGCTTCGTACACCAGCTCGCGGTGCACACCGTTGGTGGCGTGATCACACCTGCAGAGCCTGCCATGCTGATTGGCCCGGCAGAGGACGCGCTCCAGGTCGAGGCCAGGATCAATCCGCCCGATATCGACCAAATCGCGCTGGGGCAGCCCGCGCAGATCAAGCTCCACGCTTTCAACCAGCGCACCACGCCAGAACTGACCGGCACCGTCGCGCGCATCTCCGCCGACACCAGCCGCGATCAACAGACGGGGGCTACCTTCTACACCATCCGTGTTTCCGTTTCGGCCGCAGAGCTCGCTCGCTTGACACCCAATCGCATCACTGCCGGTATGCAGGCCGATGTCTTCGTCAAGACCGAGGATCGCACCCCGCTTGAGTTCATCGTCAAGCCGCTCAAGGATCAGATTGCGAAGGCGTTCAGAGAGAGGTGACTGAGATGTGGTTCGTGCAACTTTATCTCTGAATAGGGTTCTTTGTCCTCGCGCAATTTGTCGAGCAAACCCTAATCCGCTAGTCGCAGTCTTGCCTGTCCTGCCGGCCTTCCCAGCACCAGAGAAATCCGTCCTAAGAGCCCGTCCCGAAAGGGTTGAGCGACTGGGGCACTCGTGATTCCAAGGGGTTG
>DAIMKE010001020.1:0-3131 GCA_036721875.1 Bradyrhizobium sp.
AGGCTGCCGCCGAATGGTTGGTGCGACGGAAGGCGGGGGCGGTGAAATAATGAAGCGTGGGGGTGCGCCGGGATTTCCTCGGCAGTTTTCGTTCTCCGATCTGCAGGCCGCGTTTCGGGACGCTCGCGGATCCCGGGCCATGAGAGACTGCGCCGACATCGCGGCGGTCCCGTTCGGGTTCGACCTATGAACAGGGTCGAGCTGGCCGAAAGAGGGCGGCCGGCCCGGGACGACCGGGTCGCTTCGGCGCGTCCAATATATATGGACCACCATGCCACCACCCCGGTCGATCCGAGGGTCGCGGACGTCGTACTCGATGCGATGGTCAACGTCTTCGGCAATGCGAACAGTGTCGACCATACGCATGGCGAGGCGGCGCTGGATCTCGTAGAGCGGGCGACTGTGGAAGTCGCCGACCTGATCGGTTCGGACGTCGCCGGTGTTAGATTTACCTCCGGATCGACCGAATCCATTCGGCTTGCCGTCGGTCACGCTATCGCGACGCGCCGCGATCGGGTGTTGCGGATAGCGGCGACGACGGTGGAACATCAGGCGGTGCTCGATGCCATCAGAATCGGGCTCCGCTCCGGTCTTGCCGAAGTCTTTTGGATGGAAGTCGACGCCGAAGCCAACCTTCGTCCGGAAAGTCTTCAGGCTGCGTTGCGGGAGAAGGTCGATCTCGTCTGCGTCATGGGGGCGAACAACGAAGTCGGCACGATCTATCCGGTCGAGCAGATCGCGCGCGACGTTCATCTGGCCGATGCGAAAGTGCTGGTGGACGGTACCCAGGCGGCGGGACGCGTGGACCTGAGGGTGCTGGATTGGGATCTGGACTACCTCGCATTCAGCTCCCACAAGATCTACGGCCCGAAAGGGGTCGGCGCCCTGGTTGTCAGCAGCGACACGGTACATTCCGAAATCACGGAGCATGTCCTGGGGCATGACGGCACTTTGAACGTCCCGGGGATCGTGGGTTTCGGAGAGGCTTGCCGTCTGATGAGGGCGGAGGGGGCTGGCGACGAGAGGCGTATCAGAGCGTGCCGCGACCGCTTGGAAGCCCGCCTGCTGCACGACCTTCCCGACATCGTCGTGAACGGAAACCGCGGCAACAGGCTGGCGCACAACCTTCATCTCTCTCTGCCGGGCATACCTAACGATGCGGTCATCGCCAGGCTGCGCAACAAGGTGGCGGTCTCGACCGGCGCCGCCTGCTCATCCGGAGCGCAGACGCCGTCCCACGTGCTGAAGGCCATGGGGCTGTCGGAGGACATGCAGGAAGGCGCGATCCGGATCGGACTCGGGAAATACACGACCCAGGACGAAGTCGATCGCGCCGCCGCCGAAATCGTCGCGGCCGTCCGCGAAGTCGCCGGATCGATGCGGGGAGTTTGAGGATGATCGAAGGCGCGTTGATCTCGAGCCCTAACGAGGTGCTGCGGTTCTCAGGACACGAGACCTTCGCCTGCCGTTACGCGTGGCTTCCGAAGGCCTATAGGGCGATCAAGGCCGATCCGGCGGCGTTCGTCGACGAGCAGGCAGCCATGGTCGATCTCGGCATCGGCAAGAACATGGTTAGATCGCTCCGGTTCTGGGTCGAAGCCACCGGCTTGGCGGAGCCGAAAAATCGGGATCTTTGTCTGACCGATTTCGCGCATGCGATCTTCGGTCCGAGGGGTTTCGATCCGTACCTCGAAGATATTCGCACTCTGTGGCTTCTTCACTGGAAGCTCTCCTCGCGCCGGAAGGGCGGCCTGTTCGCATGGCGCTTCTTGCTGAACCATTGGCCTTACCCCGAACTCACGCGATCGGAAGCGCTCGGCGCGTTCGCGAGGGAATCGGCCAAGCTCGGCCACTCGCACTCCGCGATCACCCTGTCCCAGCACCTGGATGTCTTCCTGCACACCTATCGCCCGACGAAGTCGGGCGTCGGCATCGAGGATTCCCTCGATGGTCCGTTGGTCGAACTCGCGCTGCTGCAGCCCGTGGGAGAGCGAAAGGTCGAGGGCGAGCGCTGGGAGAGCGTCTACTCGTTCAGGCGTGAACCGAAGCCGGAAATATCGGATGCGCTGTTCGCCTATTGCGTCTCGGAGTTTTGGGACAATTTCCGGCCCGGGGAAAAGTCGCTGACGCTGCGCGAAGTCGCGTTGGCGCCGTGCTCGCCCGGTCAGGTGTTCAAACTGCCGGAAGACGATGTCCGCAACAGGCTCGAGCGCGCCGGAGCCCCCGGCCGTGCGGCGGCCTTCAACTATCAATCGTCGGCCGTCCAAGGGTTGCTGTCCCGACAGAAGGGGGGCCGCGCTCCGACCCTGGCCGATGTCTACTCGGAGATGTCCGAAAATGCATAAGACCATCGGCGGCCTGTTCGACATTCCGACGAGATTTCTTCGGTCCGTTCAGATCGATCGCGACTTCCACGACGCTGCGGCGTGCAAGAACTACATCGTCACGCCCTTCATGGCGGACGCCTTCTTGCGCATCGCCGAGGGTTTGGCCGCGGGATCCGGACGCCGGGCCTGGCGCATCACCGGCGATTACGGCGTCGGCAAATCCTCGTTCGCACTGGTTCTTGCCCATCTGCTTTTCGATCGTTCGCCGCCCGACATTTCCAAGATCGCGCGCGCGATCGATTGGCCGAAGCGCGTGCCGGTGATGTTCCCTGTCCTGGTCACCGGCTCCCGCGAAGGAATCATTCCCGCCATTGCCCGCGGCATCGCAGAAGCTCTCCGCAAGCGTCGCGCCCAACCGGGGCGAATTCCGCAGGCGGTGCTCGATATGGTGAATTTCGCCGAAGACGTCGAACGCTCGGGCGATCTCAAGGAGCTCGAGAAGCTGATCGGGAAGATCCGTCAACACGCGGGCGACAACGGTCAGGGCGTCTTTCTCGTCATAGACGAGCTGGGAAAGAACCTCGAGCACGCCGCCCAGCGGCCCGAATTCGAGGACGTCTACGTCCTGCAGCGTCTGGCGGAGCTGGCGGCCCGCAGCGGCGAGCGCGCGTTCGTGCTGCTCGGATTGCTCCACCAGGGTTTCCATGCCTACGCGGAGAGCCTGCCGTCGGCTGTCCGTCACGAATGGGAAAAGGTGGCGGGTCGATTCGACGAAATCGTCTTCGACCAGCCGCTGGCCCGCAC
>DAIMKE010001021.1:0-3124 GCA_036721875.1 Bradyrhizobium sp.
AGTCGATAGCATTCGACACTGCTGAAAATACCAGCAGGCGAAGATTAGTCGCAACCGTCTGGTCCAGACCGTCGCCTCCAATCCATTGCGCGATAAGCCGGTCTTCCTTGCTCACCGCTGCCTGAACAGGCACGTCAACGATGACTGCGTCTGTGATCGGGGCCGGAGCATTGGCTGCGCCTGCGCCGGGGACTTCGGGTATCTCGAAAGCTGCGCGAAGCCGGTCGTCGAGATTAACGATCCTGCCAGTGCCATCATAAAGTTCGAGGAATGCCGCCCAGCGCTGAAAGTTCTGCGGATTTCGATTGGCGAGTTCGTCCTGCGCGACGACCGGTAGCGCGGTGATTCCACCAAGTTTTTGTAGCAGCTTGAAGGGCGGAAACGCGCCGGTAGCGATCTCGGGTCCAAAATTATCGAGCACCTCGACGAGCAGATCATTCTGCAATATGCGCGGGTTGAGGCGTTCGGGCATCGACGCATCGGCGCGCGAGGCGGCATTCCAAAGCGCCTGCTGTGTGAATGGGTAGAGTCCATAGCCATCCACTGCTCCGAACACGGCGTGGCATTCGCTTTGGTGGACACAGTCATTGCATTTTGAACGGGGGCTCTCACCGGGCGCCGCTGCTTCGTTCCATTTTTCGATCCCGCTGCGACCCAGACGGACGGCATTGAGATAACGCGCCGTAAACTGGCTGAGCGATACCGGCGTAACAGACCTACCTTCGGCACGCCCCGCCGAGCGGTCCATGTCGACGATGTGGGTAGTGCGCATATAGGCAGTTTCGGCGACGCTTTGAAAAAACCCCGTGGTGACAGCGATCGCTGTGCGCATTTTGCATTGGCGGTCGTCGCCCTGCGAAGTGACAGCTTGGAGCAATGGCCGATCAATGCCCTGGAGGCGCGCGAACTCCTCGACGAGTAGGACGAGTTCCTTACCTTGTGTCTTTAGATAGCTGCGGAGCCGCGTCATGAGTTCTTCGACCCGGTCACCCGAAAAACTGAGGGTACGCGCCACCGCGCGCTCGAGATTTCGGTTGATGATCCTGATTGCGAGCGGAAGATTGACGGCCGGGTCGAGTTCTATGACGTTTATCGCGTTTCGGGCGAGACGCGACGCATGTGCGAAGTCCATTCCGCCAAGCGGCAAATCGCCGTCGACAAACGCGCGGCGCCGATCGGGCCGGTCCTTGGCATTGGACGGTGCGAAAATGTGGTCGACAATCTCCGCAACGACCGAGTTATCTCCCAGGAAATGCGCATGGCGCATGTGCGGATCCTGGACCAAATTGGGCAGACAGACCAAGCGCTCCTGTTCGATCTCGTCAGCCTCGGGCGGCAGAACTTCCTCGCGAATTACCTGTGCGAGGTCATTGAGCAATTGCTGCTTCTGGTCGTCGCGGCTCTGCGTGCCATCGCCGGCCGATTGAAGCGTCTCGAGAAAGCTCCCCTGCTGCTCGGGGGGCAGTTCGTCGATGAGCATTCTGACGATAGCGCGCAAGGACGTCCCCGATTTTCGGACGACCAGCACGACCCGCTCTTTACTCGGCTTGATGTTGAGTCGCATCCAGTGAATGAGATGTGACTTGCCCGACCCCGTCTCGCCAAGGATCGCGGCGAGCGCGTGCGGCCGGTCTCCACGTAGAAAATCGTCGAGAAAGGCAGCGGGCGTCACGTCGGCCCAAGACGCCTCGCCAATATCCTGGAATGACTTGCCGACCTGCGGACTGACTTTCAAATCCCAATCACTGTGGACCGCGCGGAACAGGCTGTCGCCGATATGTTCGGCGAAAGGATTGATCACCTGGCGAACGGCACCGGGATCCCAGCAGAGATAATTGCGCATCATGCAGCGGCCTTCAGCGCTATATTGCTCACGCGCTCCCTGCGATTGCCAAAGTCGAGGATGCGCGACGCGGCGTCCGCGACGGTTGACATGCTCAACCGCTGACGGTCGGCGAGGCGCTGGAGCCCCAGGCTGGTGGTGATGGAAAGGAGCTTGTCATGGTCCGTGGTGGGATGGAGGCGCATCGCCTCAAAGCCCTCACGAACGCTGCCGGTCTCGAAGACTGGAAAAATTCCTGATAGCCGCGTCAGGAACTGCTCGACTGGCAGATCGTCTACATCAGCGTAGATGGCGGGAAGCGCGCTTTCAATTGCCTTCACTGGATCGGGTATGACTCGGCGCGACGTGACATCGTCCGGATTATTGCCGCCGCCGACGATTGTTGCGAACCCCAGATAGCGACTCCAGTAGAGGAAGCTCTGCCAACTGGCATAGTCCGAAATCTCAAATTTTGAGGCGTGATCGCCGATCATCGCGCGCAATTCGTTGATCGGCTCCTTCGAGAAATTCATCGGCCGAAGCGGACTCGAACTCAAGAACCACGAAAGCGCGACCATATAGCCCGACTGTTTTGCGTCCGCGGCACGGTCGGGACTGAACAACGTACGGCGCATGAAGCTCTTGAAGTAGGGCTCGCTGTCGGCGCCTTTCTTGCCACCGCTACGCGCATCCTTAGTCAGCCGCAGCCGACCCTCGACCTCTTCGACTAACCCAAGGCGGCGCGCCTCGCCGAGCGTGTTGCTGAATAAGGTGGTAGTGGATTCGCCTTCTTCACCACCACGACTTCGAAGCGATGGCGGGGTCGCCCAAGCTTCGATTCGGTCTTTCAATTCGCCTTCTTCGCTATCGAACAAGGCCGCATAGACTGCGAGCAAGCGGCTCGGAACAGCTTCAAATGTTGTAATAATACTCATTGCGCCACTCTTGCATTAAACTCGTCGAGCGTCAGCGTCCGACCGCCAAATACATCTTTCAATCTGCGTCCATCGGGGGCCGGTTGATCGATCGGCGCGAGAAAGATGCGAGGATTGTCGGCCCGCGGCGCGAGATTTTGCGGCTCCAGTGTTTGCCGGTCGCCGACCATGACAAGTTCGGGACCACGCGGCAGCCGCGACAAGGCCAGCGACGACAGATCGCTTACGAAGAATGCCGATCTTTCCGCGAATTTGAGAACACGGTTCATATCGAACGGCTGCGGGCCAAGTGTGATTAACTTGGCGAGGCGCGCTTGCGCCAAGCGTTGCAGCGTGTCGCCGAGCCGGCGCGAGGCGTTGCGGGCAA
>DAIMKE010001022.1:0-2301 GCA_036721875.1 Bradyrhizobium sp.
GCTCCGGCGTGGTCACCGCCAAGGCGTTGAGCTTGCCGTCCAAAACTTGCGGCAGCGTCGGATAGAGGTTGTCGAACAGGATCTGGATGTCGCCGGCAAGCGCCGCCTGCAGCGCCGGCCCGGCGCCGCGGAACGGCACATGCACCATCTTGAGCCCGGTCAATTGCAGGAACCAGGCCCCGGTGAGGTGAGGGCTCTGCCCGATGCCAGACGAGCCATAGGTGAGCTTGTCCGGATTGGCCTTGATATAGGCGATCAGGTCCGCGATCGACTTGATCGGCACCGACGGATGCGCCGATACGATGTTTGGAATCCGGATCAGGTTGGAAACCGGCTGCAGCTGTTCCGCCTTGTAGGGCATGCTGCGGAAAATGCTGTAGGCGATCGCGTTGGGGCCAGGATTGCCGACGAGGATGGTGTGTCCGTCAGCTTTGCTGCGCACGGCTTCGGCGGTGCCGATCGTGCCGCCCCCGCCGGAGCGGTTCTCCACGACCGCGGACTGCCCCCACGCCTTCTGCAGATGTGCAGCCAGCAACCGTCCCATCACATCGGTGGTGCCTCCCGGCGCGGCCGGCACGATGAGGCGGACGGTTTCGGTCGGCCGCCAGTCGGCGCCGTAGCTTGCACGCGGCAAGATCGCTGCGGCGGAAATGGCGGCGGCCCCGGTCAGAACACGGCGTCGCGAAAAGGTTCTTCTGGTCACAAGTTTACTCCCTGCTGGAATCGTATGGTTCCCGCAGGAGCGTAGGCAGCGCGTGCGCGAAGAGCAAGCGGGCGACTTGGCGCAGGATTTCCGCGCCGTGGAACACGGCTAAGAGCTAGTTAAAGCTGAGCAGTTTGAACAGCGGCGTCAGGTAGCTTAGCTCCTGGCCTGATGTCGGCGTGGTGCGGCTGATGAAGTCGAAGATCTTGCCGTCCTGCAACCCGTAGTTGGCGAGCCGCTGCACCTGGCGGTTCTTGTCGAAATAGATCGCGATCACCCGCTGGTCGACGACCTGCTGGTTCATGAACGCGACTTTGCGCTCCGAGCGCTGCGAGATGTAATAGAACACCTCGCCGTTCAGGGTCGCGACCGTGGAGGGCGTTCCCATCACGATCAGCACCTGGTCCTGGCTGGCGCCGATCGGGATCTGTTCCAGCGCGTTCGGCGGCAGGATATAGCCCTTCTGGAACTGCTCACCCGTGCAGCCGCCCAAGGCGGCGCAGACCATTGCCACGACGGCAATGGAACGCCAGCGTGCGGCAAGGCCGCGCGGCGAGGGCGCGCGGTCGCTCAAATGGCTCGTCTCGGTCATTGCAGGAATTTGCTCGTCCTCTTGCATCGCGCGGTGCGTTGACGTACCGGGCAGCACGCAGGATTGCAACATGCGCGGGCCGGGGACCAAACCTCCGGGGCTCGCTTGCGGAACCCACAATGCTCTGGCCGTTCAATCACTTCAGGAAATCCCGGTCGCCCTTGCGCGGCACCATCGAGGCCATCTATGGCATGATCGTGGCGCAGTCGCGAGAACCGTTGTTTTACCGCGCCCTTGCGGTGCCGGACACGGTTAACGGCCGATTCGACCTGCTTCTGCTGCATTTGTGGCTGGTGCTGCGGCGGCTGAAGTCGGCCGAGGGGGGCGCGGCCCTGTCGCAGGCGCTGTTCGACCATTTTTGCAACGATATGGACGATAATCTGCGCGAGATGGGCGTCGGCGACCTCACGGTGCCGAAACGGATGCAGGCCTTCGGCGAGGCGTTCTATGGCCGCACGGCAGCCTACGATCTGGCGCTCACCGACGGCAGCGAGGCGCTGGCACAGGCACTTTGCAAGAATGTCCTGAACGGCGAGAATATCGAAAAGGCGCGCCTGCTCGCAGCCTATGTCGAGGCCGCGCTGGCTGCCCTGGACGGCATGGACGAGGTGACGCTGATGAGTGGCCTGGGCAGGTTTCCCGTGCCCGACAATGCAGGCGCGCAGCAATGAGCAAGAGTGGCGGAATTGAGAAGCCGGACCCGTGGCGAGTCCCCGTTGCGGTCGCGCAGATCCCGGAGACCGGCCTGCATCGCGACATCGAGGCCGACCAGGCGATACGCCATGCGATCGCGGATGTTGGCGGTCTGCGCGAAGTACTGTCGGCGCAGGCGTCGTTCGACGTGACGCCAAAAAGCGGCGGACGCTTTCACGTCTCAGGGCAGGTTCGGGCACGGGTCGGGCAAACCTGCGTGGTGACGCTGGACCCGATGGAGAGCGACATCGACGAGGAGATCGATCTGATTTTTGCGCCGCCGGAGCAGATTCCGCAAATGGCGGCGCTGGTC
>DAIMKE010001022.1:2311-3123 GCA_036721875.1 Bradyrhizobium sp.
GCCGAGCACGCCGACGGCGAGACGCCGGATCCGCCGGAGCCGATCGAGAACGGAATCATCGATCTCGGCAGGCTTGCCACCGACGCGCTGTATCTCGCCGTCGATCCCTATCCGCGCAAACCCGACGCTGTGTTTGAACCCCTGGTTGAGGCCACCGACCCCGAGGACCACCCGTTTGCTGCGCTCAAGGCGCTGAAGGTCAAACCGAAAAAGCCCAGCGCAAAGAAGACCAAGGGCAAGTAGCCTCCAGTTTAAGTGGATAGCGGGGCCACATTCGGTTGAGGTGGTTGGGGTGCGCACCCAGGAAATCTCCGTAAGCAATTGAATTGCATAGTTATATCGCGCATTCTCGATTCTGGGCCGGATTGCCCTCGAATGCCAAAAGTCGATGGTCAAGTGGTTGTGTCGGGACGGGGAAACGCTATTGTCCCGGCCCGGCGGAGGCGCGGGGATGCGTTTTGCCAAGCGCCGCTTCGGCGGTCCCTTTCCAGTGTGCGGCCGGCTCTGCGAGGGCCGCAAGAAATCAGGCTTCCGGGACGTTCATGCCGCAAAAGGTTCGAATCGCGCTTGACGCCATGGGTGGCGATGTCGGCGCATCGGTCGTCATTCCCGGCGCCGCAATTTCATTAACCCGGCATCCCGACAGCGAATTCCTGCTCTACGGCGACAGCAAGCTGATTGATGAGCAACTCGCCAGCTTTCCGGCGCTGAAGGCAGTTTCGCGTGTGGTCCATACCGATGTGACCGTCAGCATGCACGAAAAGCCGAGCCAGGCACTGCGCCGTGGCCGCAAGACGTCATCGATGTGGCTT
>DAIMKE010001023.1:0-3121 GCA_036721875.1 Bradyrhizobium sp.
CACTAGAGCTATGATTGTCCTGGACAAGACAAGCGACGCTTTTTCCGCTCCCAAGAGTTAACGTGAGAGCTGGGGACATGACGCAAATCAGATAAAAAGCCGCGAGCAGCCAAGCTGCCCTTGCTCGCAAAGATCTGGTCACAAGCGTCAGCATCGTCGCCGCTTCGTCCACCAAACGGTTCTGTTAGACTACCTTCCCGGAATATCTGCACCAAAATATAGTTCATGCCAAGCTGGACGAAACCGAAAATTAAAGTTTTTGGCTTGGTGTGGCTTGTCGGTTAAACGGTCCGCTCGCACGGCGGTCGCTCACCTCAGGCCGTCTGAGTTGTCCCAATGGGCGCCAATATCCGTAAAGCGCATGATCGAGGGCCTTGGATCGTCGTTTGACTAATCAGTTATCTACGGAGCGGGAGCTCTGGAAGGTTTCCAAAGAATAGCACCCACATACTTGCCGCGGGGCAGGAGACGAAATGCTCAGCCCGCCGAACGAGGTGTTCAAAAATCGAGCAAGCATGATAAAGAATTAATCTGGCTGGGCTTTCGTAGCCCGGCAAACTTCGGCAGAACGCCTCCTGCTGGAGCGGGGATCGCACAACCCCGGATCGTGGTGGGTGGGGCACAAGACCGCTCGAAGTCGCGGCCGCGCCCACCATGATTGATCTCAGAATCATCCTCCTTTCTAAACGGATACTGCGTGGCTTTACTGCGAAAAAAACAATATCGGGCGCACGCTGACGATCATCGTGCTGGCAAGCCAGATCTTCATATAGCAACGACGATGTTCCCTATGTTTGCGATGCTCGGCAGCGGTATGTTCGACCTGATATGGTTGAGGTTGTGTCGAACAACTGAGATCCGGCCCGTGTCATCCTCCAGCGCACCTCGTGCAATATGACCGGCCCGTTGCTTGATTGCATCGTCGTCGGTGGCGGTCCGGCCGGGCTGACTGCTGCACTTTATCTGGCGCGATTTCGACGCAGGGTCTGCGTGATTGACGCGGGCGAAAGCCGAGCCGCATGGATTCCGGTTTCACATAATCAGCCGCTTTTCCCTGCCGGCATCAGCGGCACAGAGATTTTGGGGCGCATGAGAGAGCATCTCACGTCTTTGGGCAGCGAAATCCTAGCCGACAAGGCGATCGCTCTTGCGCGGATCGACCAGGGATTTCTGGTCGAACTCGCCAAAGAAGCTGCAGCGGCGCGGACGCTTCTTTTGGCAACGGGCGTTGTCAATCACCAGCCTGACATGGGTGCGCAGATCCACCGCGATGCCGTTGCAGCCGGACTTATCCGCTATTGTCCCATTTGCGACGGCTTTGAAGCCAAAGACCAAAAAATTGTCGTATTGGGCAGGGGGCCCCACGGCGTACGCGAGGCGTTGTTTCTGCGCACGTACAGCCAGGATGTAACGCTCTTTTGTGATCCTTCAGCAATAGATGACCGCAGTTCGACACAGCTTGCAGCCGCAGGCATTTCGCTCATCAAACAGCCCGTCGCTTGCCTGACCGTCGATCAAGCCAAAATACTCATCCAAACCGCGTCCGGCGCGCGCCTCCGGTTCGACACCCTCTATCCGGCGTTGGGCTCCAGCAGCAACACGGACCTGTTTTTGTCTTTGGGAGGTTCTCTCTCAAGTCAGGGATGCATTCCCGTCGATTCGCATCAGATGACGAATGTGGAGGGTCTTTACGCTGCCGGAGACGTGGTGCAGGGCCTCGATCAGATCAGCGTCGCCTGCGGCCAAGCCGCCATCGCCGCAACTGCCATCCATAATCGGCTACGCGATCTTGACGGCTTCGGCGATCCCTAGGATTAAGGAAGATCGACGGCCTTGGCAACCTCCATCACTTCGCTCCAGGCTGGAAGCGAGCGCCGATGCGCGTTGCTTTCCGCCAGACCAGATGGCACTGATAACGGCCTCCATCCCGATCGATGACCAGCTCGAACTTGTCGGGTATGTCGAGCGAGCTCTCAACGTCGAGTGCGGCCCCTCGCGAGGACATGTTGCGGACAACACAGCTGATGGCACCACCATTGCCAAATCTAATGGTTGCGGCCTTCAACACGCGGGATCGAAATTCGTCGCGCTTTTCGTCCATCGCGTAAAACCAGCTGTCACGTGCTCCTAAGCTGGAACTTTCTCCTAAAATTCATTCCTCTGCAAGTTCCGTCTTTTTGCAATGCGGAAAAAAGGTTGTCCGCTGCGCCGACGTTAACCTTTGTTTCGCTCAAGCCAGGAACCGGCGCAGCCCTCGATTGCTTACAATGCCATACGTTATGTAGGAGATCCGATCATGTCCGTGTTCCACAAATCATCGCAGCGCTTGGCAATCGCCAGCCTCTTCGCAATGACGATTGCAACCTCGGCATCCGCGGCCCCGTTGGCACCGAATTCGCCAGCCGCCTTGGCGTTTGGACAAACTGCGGCGAGCCAATATGCGCAGCCGGTCCACCTTGTCTGCGATGACTATGGCAGATGCTATCGGTCACGCCGCTATGTTCGAACTCCTTATTATAGTGGCGGTTACTATCCGGGCAGTTACGTTTATGCGCCCGGCTTCGGCTTCGGCGGACATCATTACGATGGCGGCCATGGTTTTGGCGGTCATGGATTTGCTGACCACGGATTCGGAGGCCACGGATTCGGAGGTCACGGGTTTGGAGGTCACGGGTTTGGAGGCGGGTTTGGCGGACACGGCGGCGGTCACCACGACTGAATTGGTGCGCGGTCACTCGGAGTAGGCGAGTGAGCAATGAGTATGGAGACTTCAGCGTGAACGGGGTCGGGCGAAGCTCACAGACGGGCCGGAGTGGAGACACTCACTCCGGCACGTTGCTGAGCTTATTGAGATCGTCCGGGTCTTGGGAGCTTTTCAGAAGTTTTCCGACCATCTCGTAGGAGCGTGTAATTTCAGCCAGGCGGCTCATTTCCCGCGCGGTGGCGACGTTGGATTGTTCGAGGGCGCCGCTGACGAGGGTCACTTGGCCGAAGCCAAGCTCGATCGGCGGTTGGTCGGTTCGCAGCAGACTTTCGCCGGCCGGTTGCAGGCGCTCCCGGTCTGCAAATCTAACCAGGCGAAGCTGACCCAAAATGGCTCGCTTGGTGCTAACGATACCAT
>DAIMKE010001024.1:0-3117 GCA_036721875.1 Bradyrhizobium sp.
CCGCTGGTGATCGCGCTGTTCTTCATCGGCGCCTTCGTGATGCGCGGTGCGGGGTGCACCTGGAACGACATCACCGATCGCGACCTCGACGCCAAAGTCGAGCGCACGCGGTCGCGGCCGCTGCCCGCGGGACAGGTCAGCGTGAAGCAGGCGCTTGGCTTCCTGGTGCTGCTGGCGCTGATCGGACTTGCCGTGCTGCTGCAGTTCAACCGCTTCGCGGTCATCACCGGCATTGCCTCGCTGCTCATCGTCGCGATCTATCCCTTCATGAAGCGCATCACCTGGTGGCCGCAGGTCGTGCTCGGGCTGGCGTTCTCCTGGGGCGCACTGATGGGATTCGCGGTGATCCTGGAGCGCATCGATCTGACCGCGCTCGTCCTCTACGCCGGCTCGATCGCCTGGGTGATCGGCTACGACACCATCTACGCACATCAGGACGCCGAGGACGACGCGCTGATCGGCGTCAAGTCGACGGCGCGGCTGTTCGGCGCGCGCACGCACCTTGCACTAACCGTGTTCTATTCGCTCGCGGTGGTCCTGATAGGCCTGGCGCTGGCGCTAGGCGCCGCGCGATGGCCGGCATGGATCGGCCTCGTCGCATTCGCCGCGCATCTGGGATGGCAGATCAGGCGATTGGACATCAGCGATCCCGCGCTGTGCCTGCGAATTTTCAAATCCAACCGCGATGCGGGCCTGCTGCTGTTTGCAGGACTGCTCGTGGACGCGGTGATACGCGCGGCCGCATAGCTGGTAGAGTGGGCAACGTGCACACCTCGCGCTGGCCTGCCACCCATCGCCGATGATGCCTCGCTATTGCGGTTTCGATTTGCCGCGAAACTCTCTCGGCGTAATTCCAGCAAATCGTCGAAAAGCGCGGGTGAAATGCGCGGGGTCGGAATAACCCGAAGAGAATGCGACATCGATAATCCTGGCATCCGTTTCGCGCAGAAGTTTGGCGGCATTTTCAAAGCGGACCCCATCAAGGAGGTCAGAATATGAAACGCCCGCGCTCGAAAGCTTGCGCTGAAAGCTTCTGCTGCTGATGCCGGCCATCTCTGCGATTTCCGCGACGGTTGGAATGCTTTCGTCCAGATAGGATGGCAGCATCAATTTGACTGCCGCCACGATCTCGTGGCCGGACGGTCCAACCCCGTCCTCATGTGAGGTCGCCGGCGTCCCGCTTGCGAGATTGGGGAGATCCAGGAACGAAACGGGGATATCGATCCATGAGGAATTCTGATCCGACATGAAGCGGGTATTTTGCCAGAACGATCGAGTCTCAAGACTGGGTTCATAGCTGGCTTCGAATGCGAACGTCGCCGGCACCCAGTGGGGGCCGGCAAATTGCCTTACGACATGCATCACGTAAACGTTCTGAAGCCACTGCGAATGCTCGAGATGCGGCACCCTCGCCGTGCCCGCGACCTTGCTGCAAATTCTGACGTGATGGTCGTCGCGCTCCAGCCACACACTTACGGTCGTGTCTTCAAGCGACGCCCATTTGCACAACTGCTGCAACGCAATGAACAGCGTCGGCGAGAAGCGGATGATGGCCCGCATCTTTTCGCTCACGTGGCAGAATTGCAGCTGCCGGGCAGCTTGAAATCCAATGTCCGTGATGCCCTGAGACCGCTGTGCGGCTTCCGCGAAACGTACCGCTTGCAGGATCGGGATATAGTGTTGAGCCTTTTCCTGCAAAGAAGCTGGAAGGCGAAACCTGGTCAGCAACGCCTCCGTTGGGGCACCGATAGCATCACAAATGGCAGCGAAAGGAATGATGAATTGGCAACGAGTCAAAGGAAGTATGGTCATTTTTTTGTTCTCGTTCAAAATTGAATTTCGGCGGGTTCCCCCCGTTATGACGTGCGGCTTGGCTGAACTGCCGCCAGCTTAACAGTTCCAGCCTGGCGCGTATTGCAAATGTTGCCCGATTGCATTGGGGCGGAAGGGGGCTGGGTTGGTGCGCTGGGAGCGCGCGCCCTCCGGTTTCAGCCTGGCGGCTTATGGCAAGACGGCTCACGAATTTCCGCTCAGGCTCGGGCGAGGCGTCTCGGTGCTTTTGCCTTCACCACAAGTATTCGGTCCCATGAAGCCTGTTCAAACACCTTCGCGGAATTCGGTGCGGGCGGCGATTGCCGCCTCACTGTGCGGCGGTGGCGCGGCACTTGAACGCACGGCAATCCAGCTGGGGATGAGCCCGCGCTCGTTGCAACGTCATCTCGCTGCAATGGGCACCAGCTACACTGACATGGTTGCGGAAGTGCGCTTCGATACGGCGTGCCACCTGCTTCTTCAATCCGACGAGAGCATATCGGAGATCGCCCTGCGCCTCGGCTATGCGGGAACGAGCAGCTTCAGCCGCGTCTTCATGCGTTGGACAAGAATACAGCCTGTCACTTATCGACGGCAAAGAGCTGTTCAAGGAATTGACAAGTCCCGACCAGAGAAGGGGCCGCATGCGGTCAGCCGGGACAAGCCATTGCGATTGGCGCGGATGCCTTCCACGCCACACGGAAATAGCATTGGAAGCCCTCCAAAAGGGAAAAGATAGCGCTTGAGCGGCATTGACGGGAAGGCGTTGGCGCCAACCCAGCATCGCTGCGACAGGGCAAATGATGCTCGCCACTTTTGTCGGCTGGCAACGCGGCGATTGGCGTGAAATGGCAAGACATCCAGCCCGGCTGCTGTGAGATTGCAGGCGCAAAACCATTTTCCCGTGCTCATGGCATGCCAGCAACGATGGTACAGGAAGCAGAAAAGGTGAACCAATGAAGCTACTCGGTACCGCACTTCTCGCCATTGCCGCCGCTGGTATGGCGTGTGTGCCGACGGTCCTTTCCGCTCAATCGGCAGCCGAGCCGAAGCCGCATATGCCGCTGGAGAAATCCATCGGACAGGCGAGGCCCGAGGTCGTCCCCTCGTTGTTTGTTCTCAACTCCAGGGGCGCCGTCCTGAAGGACGGAAAGCTCGTTCTGGCCGGCGTGTCTGCGAATGCCATCGTGTTTGCTGATCGCCCGGTGCGGGCCGCCGGGCATGATCTGACAGCGCGGATTGTCGAGGATTGGGGCAGCGGCAGCGACAACTTCGCAAAGGATCCGCCAAACGCCACGGTTTCCG
>DAIMKE010001025.1:0-3114 GCA_036721875.1 Bradyrhizobium sp.
TTGAAAATGCATCATAAAGTGGCGGCAGCCCCCTCGCAACCTCACCCGTGGGGCGAATTGAAGCGGTTAACGGCCGGGGGATCGCCGGATCGGCGTCTGGAACTGGCGGCGCGGCTCTGCTAGCGCATTCTACCAGCCTCAAAGTCTGACATTTGCGGGAAAAATTGACATGACCGACGCCATTCGGCCGCTGATCGCCGGAAACTGGAAAATGAACGGCCTGAAGTCCGCTTTGGGTGAATTCGAGGCAATGATTGCCGGTGCGGGAGCAATGGCCGGAAAGGCCGACCTTCTGGTGTGCCCCCCAGCTACCCTGATCGCCGGATTCGCCGACAGGGCGCGCGGATCGAAACTCGCGGTTGGGGCCCAGGACTGCCACCCAAAGGCCTCCGGCGCCCATACCGGCGACCTCTCGCCGGAGATGCTGGCGGATGCCGGCGCCAGCGCCATCATTGTCGGCCATTCCGAGCGCCGGGCCGATCACGGCGAAACCGATGCGCTGGTCCGGCAGAAGGCGGAGGCGGCCTGGCGGGTCGGCCTGACAGCGATCGTCTGCATCGGCGAAACCCAGAAGCAGCGCGACGCCGGACAGACGCTCGATGTCTGCGGCGGACAGCTTGCGGGATCGCTGCCGGACGGCGCGACCGCTGCCAATCTGGTGGTGGCCTACGAGCCGGTCTGGGCAATCGGCACCGGCCTGACGCCGACCGCCGCCGATGTCGAACAGGTTCATCGGTTTATCCGCGGTGTTCTCACCGATCGGTTCAAGGCCGAGGGCGGCAAGATCCGCATTCTCTACGGCGGTTCGGTAAAGCCCTCCAATGCCAGGGAACTGATGGCGGTCGCCAATGTGAATGGCGCCCTCGTTGGCGGCGCCAGCCTGAAGGCAGCGGATTTTCTCGCGATCGCCGAGGGCTGCTAGCTCAGGCCGGCACGCTCTCCCGCAGGCGCTTCCAGTATATCAGCGTGCCGGTGAGGCCGCCGTGCGGCTTCAGCGCGTAGTCCGGAATCAGGCCGGTCAGCTTGAATCCCATCCGCTCGTAGAGCCCGGCCGCGCCGTCGTCCTCGGCTGTATCGAGCACCAGCAGCCAGCGTTCGTGCGCGACCGCGATTCGCTCGGCCTCGCGCAACAGTGCCGTGGCGATGCCACGATGGCGGTGACTGACCCGCGTCATCATCTTGGCGATCTCGGCGCGGTGCGGCTGGTTCGGCGGAAGGTTGAGCAGGAGCGTCACCGTCGCGACCAAGTCTTCGCCGTCGAAGGCGCCGAGAACGATCCGCTCGCCGCGCTCGGCGGCAGCCAGCGCGTCGCGCCAGAATGTTTCTGCCGATTGAATGGGAAGGGGATGCATGAAGCTCACCGAGCCGCCATGTGCGACGGTTTCGATCAACATGTCACTGAGCGCCGCGCAGATATCCGGCGATGATTTCAGTGTCTTGATCTGGATGCCTGCCATGAATTGTCAGCTCCGTGCAAGTGCTACGACGTAAGTGCAGGGCGCATTGGATTCGTTGGCAAAGGTCACCTCTGCCGGCGGACCGAAGCCCAGGCAATCGCCGGTGCCTAGCTCGTGGCGCTCGCCGCCTTCGATGATCACGAGCGCGCCCGACAGTACCCAGAGCGCCTGGCGGATATGGGCGTAGGATGAGGTCGGCAGCGTCACGCGCTGTTTTGCCGGCATCTCGACCTTGATGATCTCGACGGGATGATCGGGGCGCACGAAAACCTGGCGGCGCAGATAGCCGGTTTCGGGATCGCGCCACACGGGCTGTTCGGCGGCGCGCGACAGGCGTCCGCCCTGGCCTTCGGCGCGCAGCATCAGGCCTGCAAGCGTGAGGTCGAAGGCGCTTGCGAGCCGGACCAGGACGACCGCGGTCGGACTGACTTCTGCCCGCTCGATCTTGCTGATGGTGGCTTTGGAGACCCCGGACCGTTCGGCCAGATCCGCCAGCGACCAGCCGCGGCTGTCACGTTCGAGGCGCAGGCGGTTCGCGAGGCGGGTGCTCAGATCGTCTGCAATAGTATCCATTCGTCTATTATATGAGAAATGGGCGTTGCTTCAAGTTCGAATGTGATCGCGGCTGGAGGCCGGATGAGCTTGCCGACGTGGCTGCGGCAATTATCTCCGGGGCGGCGGTTGGGGGTGACAATGCCCGGTCCGATCGTGTAACACCGCGCAACTTCAGGAAAACCCGCAAGCCCAATGGTGCAGCCGAAGCCCGGCGCCCTCGGCTTGTGACGGAAGGTTGGATATGCAGACCGTCATTATCGTCGTTCACCTCATGATCGTCGCCGTGCTGATCGGCGCCGTGCTGCTGCAGAAGTCCGAAGGCGGCGGTCTCGGCATGGGCGGCGGCGCCGGCTTCATGTCGAGCCGCGGTACCGCCAACCTGCTGACGCGCACGACCGCTATCCTGGCAGGGCTTTTCTTCGTCACCAGCATGACACTGGCCTGGCTGGCCGGCGCCAATCGCACCCCGACCTCGATCATCGGTACGCCTCCGGCATCGCAGTCCGGCGGCGCGACGCCGGTTACGCCGCCAACCTCTGGCGGCGTTCTGGACACGCTGAAAAAAGTCGATGAACAGCAGGGCCAGCCGGCCGCGCCCTCGGGTCCGCAGGCGCCGCGTTCGCAATAAAGCAGGGTGGCTATGCAGGACGGGCACTGCCGTCCTGCATCAGGATTTCCCATTAACGCTCTGATTTCGCTTTAAATTTCACGTCACCCACAGCCTGGCATCATGTTCGCCTGAGCGTACGATTCGTTTTGGCGAATCGGGGGGGTGGCCTTAAAGGTTAAGTCCCATGGCGCGGTACATATTCATCACCGGCGGCGTGGTTTCTTCGCTCGGAAAGGGTCTGGCTTCAGCGGCACTCGGTGCCCTGCTGCAGGCTCGCGGGTACAAGGTCCGTCTCCGAAAACTCGACCCCTACCTCAACCTCGATCCCGGAACGATGTCGCCGTATCAGCACGGCGAAGTGTTCGTGACCGATGACGGCGCGGAGACCGATCTCGACCTCGGTCACTACGAGCGCTTCACCGGCCGGCCAGCGACCAAGGCCGACAACATCACCACGGGGCGCATCTACCAGGACATCATCTCCAAGGAGCG
>DAIMKE010001026.1:0-3100 GCA_036721875.1 Bradyrhizobium sp.
ACCTTGGGCAGGCCTGCGATTTCGGCCGGCAACTCGAATGGCGCCGTGAAGTCGGCGGCGACGGGATAGACGCCGAGGTCGGGAAAATCCTTGCGCAAGGCGCTGGCCTGCGCGCTCAGGAAGTCGGCGGAAATATCGACCGGGACGTAGGCCCTGAAATCGCATTGCTCCAGCAGCAGGCGGACCTTGGTGGTTGCGCCGGCGCCGAACTCGACCAGTGCCGCGCCTTTCGGAATGATGCCCGCGATCTCCTTGCCGCGACTGCGCAGGATGCCGAGTTCGGTGCGGGTCGGATAATACTCCGGAAGAACCGTGATCTGCTCGAACAGCTCCGAGCCCACGCTGTCATAGAAATATTTCGGCGACAGGCGCTTGGGAAATTGCGACAGGCCGCCGATCACGTCTCCGGCGAACGCCGACGTCTGCTCATCGAACTTGTACGTTTGGGCCAAAGCGGCGGCATGCACATTCATGATACTCTCCAGAACGCGCTTACCGGCGCGCCTACTACTGATGGGGAATGTCAGGCGTAATCGGCGAGGCGTAACCCCGTAAATTGCCAGCGGTGGTGCGGATAGAAGAAGTTGCGGTAGGTTATACGGCTGTGGCCGGCCGGAGTTGCAAGCGAGGAGCCGCGCAGCACCAGCTGGTTGACCATGAACTTGCCGTTGTATTCGCCGAGCGCGCCCTCGACGGCGCGGTAGCCGGGGTAGGGCGAATAGGCGCTGCGGGTCCACTGCCAGACGATTCCGAAGGCGTCGTTCAATTGGCCGGCGCGGGCAGCGACTTCCCATTCCATTTCGGTCGGCAGATGCCGGCCGGCCCAGCGCGCGAACGCGTCCGCTTCGTAATAGCTGACATGGCTGACCGGGGCGGAGGGATCGACCGGCTGCAATCCGCCGAGCGTCATGATCCGCCATTCGCCGTTGACCTGGCGCCAGTGGCCGGGCGCCTGCCAGCCTTCGGCGGTGGCGGTCGCAAAACCGTCCATCAGCCAAAGCGTGGCCGTGCCGTAGCCGCCGTCCTTCATGAAAGCGAGCCATTCGGCATTGGTCACGAGGTTGCGGGCGAGCCTGACCGGACCGACCAGCGCACGGTGCGCGGGCTTCTCATTGTCGAAATGGAAGCTGCCGTCCGCGTGACCGACGGTGTGAATGCCCTCGCCGAGGGTAACCCATTCATCGGGCGAACGCTGCGAGGCCGGAAAGCGCCATGCCGGATCGTAGGCCGGCGGGATCGGGTTCTGCGCGAAGGCGTGCAGGATGTCCGTCAGCATCAATTCCTGGTGCTGCTGCTCGTGGTTGAGGCCGACCTCGACCAGCGGAGCGAGCTTCGCGAGGCGGTCCTCATCGGTGGTCTGGAAGAACTTGACCACGGCGGCATCGACATGACGGCGATAGGCAGTGACCTCGTCCGCGCCCGGACGGGTCAGGTGGCCGCGCTGGTGTCGGGCGTGACGGGGTCCCGCGCTGACATAGTAGGAATTGAACAGGAACGCGTAGTCGGGATGGAACGGCTGATAGCCCTCGCAGTGCTCGCCGAGCAGGAATTGCTCGAAGAACCAGGTGGTATGGGCGCGATGCCATTTCGCCGGGCTGGCGTCCGGCATCGACTGGACCAGCTGATCCTCGGGGCTCAAGGGGGCAGCCCGGCGTTCGGTTTCGCCGCGGACCGCCAGATAGGCCTCGACCAAATGCTGGGCGAGGTCGCCGGAATCGGAGAAAAGTGACGGGGCGGGGGCGGCAAACGCGGCTGCGGATACTGGTTTAGTCACTGGTGTCTCCGGTCAGGGGAGAGAACGTAAGTCTGGCGAACTGGTTCCTGTCGGACAGTCCGTCCTAGATAGGGGGTCCCGTTCGGGAAAAAAGACTTCGCCCGGTATGATATTGATGTCGTCAGACTATGAGGGCCGTATCCGCGGGGCCTGGTAGGCCCAAAGCATGCCCGATCCCCGCCATTTTACTTTGGATGCACAACGGTTTGGGCTACATATATTGGCAATACCGGGATAGACGGGACGGGCCGGCCGTCAGGCGAAGCCGTAAGGGGCTGTGCGCCCCAAAAAGGAAGCGAAGAATATGAGCATCGAGCAATTCATCGACAACGAAGTGAAGTCGAACGACGTCGTGCTGTTCATGAAGGGAACGCCACAGTTCCCGCAGTGCGGCTTCTCCGGGCAGGTGGTGCAGATCCTCGACCACGTCGGCGTCGGCTACAAGGGCCTGAACGTTCTCGAGTCCGCCGACCTTCGCAATGGCATCAAGGCCTACTCGAACTGGCCGACCATTCCGCAGCTCTACGTCAAGGGCGAGTTCATCGGCGGCTGCGACATCATCCGCGAGATGTTCCAGGCCGGAGAATTGCAGCAGCTGTTCACCGACAAAGGCGTCACCGTCAGCGCGGCGGCTTCAGCCTGAGCGCCACCGCGCGCCTGATCGGCGAGGCGCGGCTGGAAGTCATCGTTGCCGACATCACCACATTGCGCGTTGACGCCATCGTCAACGCCGCGAATTCGTCGCTCTTGGGCGGGGGCGGCGTCGATGGCGCGATCCATCGCGCGGCGGGGCCGGAGCTGGTGGCCGAGTGCCGCATGCTCCACGGCTGCAAGACCGGCAATGCCAGGATCACACGGGGTTACCGCCTGCCGGCGAGGCACGTGATCCACACCGTTGGACCGGTGTGGAATGGCGGTACGCTCGGCGAGGACGATCTGCTCGCCTCCTGCTATCGCCGCTCGATCGAGCTCTGCCAGCAGCACACCCTGGCGAGCGTGGCCTTTCCAGCGATTTCTACCGGTATCTATCGCTTCCCGGCCAAGCGCGCGGCCGGCATTGCGGTTGCCACCATTGCCGATGCACTGCCATCGGCAGTCTCGGTGACTCGCGTCATCTTCTGCTGCTTTTCTCCTGACAGCGGCCGGTTGCACGAAGAGGCCGTAGCGGCGCTTGGCCGCCCTTGCGCCGACTGAAGCCACCGCTACACTCCCCGGAGAGTTCCGGAGGGGTCCAATGAATTCACGTCGATTGTGGCGCGCGCTGGCGTGCGGCGCGCTGATGCTCGCGGCAGTGCCAGAGGTTCCGCGCCGAAGGCACGTTTGATA
>DAIMKE010001027.1:0-3099 GCA_036721875.1 Bradyrhizobium sp.
TGGTGGAAGAGTGTCGCAACGCGAGATCGAGCACGTCGGGACGTTCAATTCCTTCCAGGCTTCTGGCGATCATCGCCGATTGCGTCGGCAGAATGGGATAATTGACCTCGAGATCGATGCGCGCGCCCCGCGGCTCCATCGGCATCGAAACCCCGCGCCGCGTTTCGCCCGATACGAACGTGCCGCGTCCGACTTCGCCGACCACGAGGCCTCGGCGCAACAGCTCGGTGTAGACCCGGCTCGCGGTCGAGACCGCGATCTTGCGCTCATAGGCAAAACTGCGCTGCGGCGGCAGCCGATCGCCGGGCTTCAGCGCGCCGTTGGCGATCTCGGCGGCGACGGTATCGGCCAGCTTCAGATATTCGAATTTGGACATTATTGCACCGAGAGCAATGTTTTACTTGCACCGAGAAATGTATCGGATCATTTTGCCGCCATCAAGCCAGAGATTGCACTGAGAGGGGTGCAAGCAATCAGAACGCAATGTGCAGACGCTGTTCGCAGCATCTGCGCCGGCGGCATCGCTTTGCCGCGCGGAAGTCAACCGGAGAAGAACGATGACGACGACCACCATTTCCTCGACGGCAGGCCAGCCTGCTTCCCGAAACCTGTCGGGCGGATTTGTCCGCGCCCTCGGCAGCGTGGTGAACGGCATCGTGACTTATTTCGCGAACCGCGAAGCCATCAAAACGCTGAGTGAGCTCGATGATCGTGCGCTCCGCGATATCGGCATCGAGCGCAGCCGGATTGAAGCGGCGGTGCGCGGCGGCGTCGATGCGGAGTTCGGGCGTATCAGGTGATGCGCCTGCGCTGCGAGCCGGGGTCCATTCTACTTTGCATGGGGTTGTTTTGCGGTTTTGTGCCCCGGGCGCCGTTCGCGGCGTCAGTGCCGCACCACCAGCACGGAGCACTTGGCGTAGCGGACGACATGGCCGGCGTTGGAGCCGAGGAAATAGGTCCGCATCGCCGGCCGGTGCGAGGTCATCACGATCAGGTCGGCCTTGATCGCCGCGGCCTCTTCGAGGATCTCGTGATAGATGCCGCCCTGCCGCACTGCGGTGGAAATGCGCGATGCCTCGATGCCGGATTCGCGCGCCACGATCGCGAGCGCTTCCTCTGCGGTCGCCCGTTGCTGGGCATCGAAATCGGCCGGCACATATTCGGCCAGCATCACCGGCGTCATCGGCATCACATTGAGCAGGCGCACCGAGCCGTGCCAAGTCTGTGCCAGCGTCGCGGCGGTTGCGATCGCGGGCTTGGTCAAATCGGTATCGGTCAGATCGATCGGCACGAGAATCGACTTGAACATCTGCGCCTCCCGTAAACGCCATCGGCACTTGCTTTTAGCATGGCAAAAGACCGCTGTCCGCGGGCCTCAATCGTCCGAAGCGTGTTTCAGCAATTTCGGGCTGGTGAAGCGCACGAGCTTGCCGCGGCGGAACGCCACCTCGCTCCAGTCGTCGATCGCGAAGTCGATGATGGCAAGACCCGCGGTCGGCAGGTTGTCCCCGAGCGCCGTCTTCGCCGACGCGTCGCCGCTGCCGGTGAGCATCAACGCCAGTTCGTGCATGCCGGGATTGTGGCCGATCAGCATCAGCCGCTTGGGATCGTTGACCTCGGCCATGCGGATGATGTTCAAGAGCTGCGCCGGCTCGGCGCCGTAGAGTTCGTCGAGCAGTTCGACCTTTGGCGGCTGCGCCGGTTCCGGCAGCGCATCCTGCATCGCCTCGTTCGCGATTTCCCAGGTCTGGTGCGCCCGCACCGCCGTCGACACCAGAACGGCGTCCGGAACGGGCGGGTGGTGGCCGATCCAGTCGCCGATAATGGCGGCGTCCCGCCGGCCGCGGTCGTCGAGACGGCGGTCGTGATCACGGCCCGAAGGCGCGTCGTGTTCGGTCTTGGCGTGACGCAGCAGCATCAAATGGCGCATGGGCGCAATCTCGATTCGGTCTCAGTTTGGACTAATCTACAAGCTCATGGCTGGGACGAGGTGACAAGCGCCGCAGCGGTCCGTAAGAAAACGACATGGCTGAGACTTTCACAAGTGCGACCAACGGCCTCGACGGCGACGCGCCCTTTGGTTCGCGTCTCTCCTTCGACCTGGACGTCGATATCTGCGTGGTCGGGGCGGGGCTTGCCGGTCTTACGGTGGCGCTGGAGGCCGCGCGCCTCGGCGCCAGTGTCGCCGTGCTGGAGGGCCGCCATGTCGGCTGGAGCGCCTCAGGCCACCAACTTGGCACGGTCATGCCGGGATATGGCCTTCCGGTCGCTGAACTGATTGAGCGCGTTGGCCTCGACGATGCCCGCGAATTATGGGCGCTGTCGAAGCTCGGCGCCGACTATGTTCGCACCGCCGCCACCGAGGAGGCAATGCCCGGCATTGCGCTCAGCGAGGGCGCGCTGGAAGTTTCCAATGTCGACGCCGGCGAAACGCTGATCAGCCGCCTGCAGACGCTGAGCGCGGATTTCGAGACCGAAGTCGAGGGATGGCAGGTCGATCGCGTGCGCGAGCAACTCGGCACGGCACGGTATTTCCACGGGATCCATTATCCGCGCGCGTTCCAGATCGACGGCCGGAAATACATCCACGGCCTGGCCGATCAGGCGAGGCGGGCAGGGGCGCGCATCTTCGAGGACACGCCTGTCGTCAGCATCGATTCCTCCGGCATTCGCAAGCGTATCGTGACACCGTCGGCACGGCTGCGGGCTGCCCACATCGTGCTGGCCGGCAACGTTCATCTCGGCGCGACGTTGCGGCGCCTGTCGGAGACGCTGCTGCCGGTCTGGCGCTATGCCGGGGTGACTGAGCCGCTCGGCGAGCGTCTCGGCGAGTTGATTGCATTCCGCGGCTCGGTGGCCGACAGCGACGGCATCGATCATTTCCGGATCGTGGACGGCGACCGGCTGATGTGGGCAAGCCCGGAGACTACCTGGGACGCGCGGCCACGACGCTTCGGTGCGGCGATTGCGCGCCGCATCGCGACCATCTACCCCCGGCTCGGTCCGGTCGCGATCGCTGATGTGTTCGGCGGCGCGGTAGGCGTGACCGTGCACGGCATGCCGCAGATCGGCCAGCTGCGCAAAGGCCTGTGGGTCGCG
>DAIMKE010001028.1:0-3099 GCA_036721875.1 Bradyrhizobium sp.
CGATCGGCAGGTCGCCGAGCCGGGACGTCGGATCGACGTCGATGCCGAATCGCTTCAGCTGCTCGCCGGCCTCGCGGGCCATGCGCCGCCATTGCACGAAACCGAGGCGGTTGGTCGGCTGGTTGCCGAGAAACACGTTCTCGGCAACCGAAAGGTCGGGCGCCACGCTGAGTTCCTGATGCACCATGGCGATACCCGCCGCATGAGCATCGCGCACCGAGCGGAAGCGGGTTTCCTTGCCATCAAGCACGAACCGGCCGGAAAAATCGGCATGCACGCCGGCGATGATCTTCATCAGCGTGCTCTTGCCCGCGCCGTTCTCGCCGACGAGACCATGGATCTCGCCGGGGATAAGCGCGAAGTCGACACCACGAAGCGCCTCGACGCCGCCAAAGGACTTCGTGATGTCGTGCAGTTCAAGGATGGGCGGAGGTCCCGCGGGCATGCTGGCTCAGATCAGGAAGTGGTTCTCCATCCATTGCATGCCGGCCGCATTGGCCTTCGTCACACGGGGCCGTCCGTGATCACGTGTTTCGGGATACCCTGGCCGCTCTTCTCGCCCGCCGTCACGGCGGCGACGCCGGCGACGATGGCGCCGCCATGGATGCGGCAGGAGGGGTTGCGGACGGTCGCGAACATGCGGCCCTCGCTCACCGCCTGGATCGCCGGCGGCATGGCGTCGACGCCGCCGATCAGGATGTTGGTGCGGTTGCGCGCCTTCATGATGTTGGAGGCGGCCAGCGCCATATCGTCATTGTGGAAGAACGCCGCGTCGATCTGCGGGTATTTGGTGAGATAGGTTTCCCATAGCCGCGCCGTCTTCGAGACGTCCCAGTCGGCGGGCTGGGTGTCGAGCACCTCGATGTTCGGGAACTGTTTTACGACGGACTCGAAGCCCTTGGCGCGGCCTTGCGCGCCGGTATGACCGAGCGCGCCCTGCGTCATGATGATCTTGCCCTTGCCGCCCATGGCGTTGCACAGCGCCTGCGTCACGGAAGCACCCATGAACTCGTTGTCTGGCGCCAGGAACGAATGAACCTTGATCTGGTCGAGCGGGGCGATCAGCGTGTCCATGTCGATTACGGGAATGCCGGCATCGATCATCTTGTTCACCGGCTGGGTCAGCGTGCCGATGCCGAACGCCTGGATGGCGACGAAATCCCATTTCTGCGAAGCCATGTTGTCGATCGCGGCGCGCTGCTTGACCGCGTCGAGCTGGCCGTCGAACCAGGTGACCTCGACGTTGAACAGCTTGCCCCACCATTCCGCCGCCTGCTTGCCCTGGGCACACCAGGTGGCCTGCAGGCCTGCATTGGAGAACGCGGCCTTGAGCGGCTTCTCGGATCGCGCAGCGGCTGCCAGCGCCGGGTTGACGCCTAATCCGCCGAGCAGGGCGGTTGCGGCGCCTGCGGTCGCCGCCGCTTGAAGAAGATTACGTCTTGTCGTTGAGGTTTTCCCTGTCCCAGACATCGTTCGCTCCCTCTCTGTGTTGTTTTTACCGACGGCGTCGATTGCACGCGCCGCGGACCATGGAAGTCTCTCACAATCGCCGCGTTCGCGCCACCGGCGGCCGGCGGAACGCTTGTCGTGCGGTCTGAAAATCGTGATGACTTCGGTTGCCGCAGTATCGCGGCCGGTCGCAAGTCTGGTTCTGAACCTAATCCTGAGGCTGGTTCTGCGCTGCAACAAGATCGTCGATCTCGCCGAGCAGTCGCTGCCATGCCGCATCGATCTCGGGTGTCCAGTCCGCGCCGAGAATTTCGCGGACGGTTTCGGCGATGATGCCGAAGAAGGCTGCGAACAATTCGCGCGGCGTGCCGTAAGCGTCGTGCGACGACACCTCGCATTCGATCAGGCGGAAATGCCCGGTGCGTTCGCCAGCGAAATCGAGAATCGCATCGATCGTCAGCGCCAGCATCGAACCCATCACCGATTCTCTGCCCTCGGTGCGGAACATCGCGCGCGCTTCGGGGTGGGCGTCGAACAGGCGGCGATAGACCAGCGTCGTCAGGTCCTCGCAACGCCCGGCGGCGATTTCAAAACTTTGCTCGATCGGATTGGGTGAAGCCGGCATGTCGCTCGGGAGATTCTTGCGGAGCCTCGGGCATGTCAAAGCGCGCGAAAACAAAACGCTCTGCAAAAAAAAGAGCAGGGCACCAGCCCCGCTCAAAAATTGTGTCGACCCTTATTTTCCTCGAAAAGTTGGATTTGATCTTGTTGACGAGGCGACGCTGCTTGTGCGCGTCAGGGCTCCTCCCGAGACTTGGACCACCAAGCTTGAACCTCTCGGCCAGCCTGAGGCCGAATTGGTAGACCATCTTTTTCGTCTTGTCACCATTTTCAGCAACGATTGTTCAAAATTCCAGCATTCTGCGAAATGATCGATATTTTACCACCGATGGTTGTGGATTAAAGCACGGTACCCCCGAAGCTTGGTATCCCCGTAAGGTGCCTCCCGAAAGCTTCAAAATGCATCGCTTTTCGCCGGTTTTCCTCCTTGAAGCCGCAACATAGTTCCCGGAACCTGACCTCGACTTCGGACTCTTGGGGTGATTATGTTTCCGGAGCAATATGAGTTTGCGATGCGCCGGCTGAAGAATTTTCTGCCCATAGTCCTGATTGCCCTGATGGTGCAGATTTTTGCACCCATCGGTGCATGCTGGGCGGCGAGCATCGCAGCCTCCGACCCGCTCGCCGGCGCCGTCATTTGCCATGGCAGCGGCGATTCCGGGGCAGGCCAGACCGACCCGACTTCCCACCGCGCCCATGACGGTTGTTGCTCGGTTTGCAGCGTGCTGCAGACCGGCGTGCCCGTCGACGTGCCGCCGACTGCGGCCGCGATATCGCTCGATCGCGATCCCGCGCGCGTGGTGTGGACCGAGTTCACGCCGGACCTGTTTGCGTCCCGCGCCGGCTCGCACGCGCAGGCCCGCGCGCCACCCTCGATTTCCTGACGACTCAACAACACCCGAAGTGATCGGCGCGGCGATAGCCGTGCCGGTCTGGTGCAGTCATTCAAGCCGGCCCACAGAGCTGGCGTCAGGAATATCTTGATGTATCCCCATCGTGCCTTGGATCGTGCCTTGGGCAGCGCGAGCC
>DAIMKE010001029.1:0-3097 GCA_036721875.1 Bradyrhizobium sp.
GTCATGCCCGCCACGCCGTTCTTCCATTCGCCCGGCGACATCGCCTCGTGGGTGACGAACAGGTCGTGCAGCCGGCCCGGCCCCGAAAGCCCGGAGTCGAGCGCGGCGTCGAGCACGCTGGCGGAGTCGCGAAGGAGTCCCTTGGCGTGATCGAGCGTCAGCGCCTGCATGAAGGCTTTTGGCGTCAGTCCGGCCCAGCGGCGGAACAGATGATGCAGTTCGTCCGGCGTCACCGCAGCGGCATCCGCCATCGCCTCGATAGTCGGCTGCGTGCGCCAGTGCTCCGAGATGAAGGCGATGGCGCGGCGCACCGAGTCGTAATCGCGCAGCGCGGCGTTCTGGGGGCCCGGCTTGGTCAGGCGCTGGTCATGTATGGCAAGGGTCATCATGGGGTCTGATTTAGGGCTCATGCGCGCTTCAAACCACCCGATTTCTGACAACCTATTAGGTCACGGGATTATAGGTGACGCCACGCTTGGCGGTCTGCAATGCCGCCAGTAAGGCTCTGGAAAAGCTTTCCTTTTCCTCAGGCCCCAGAAAGTGACCGACGGAGAGGCGGCGGCCGCGGGAGACCAGATAGAGCCGCTCGATGCCAAATTCGGGGTCGCCCGTCTTTTCGAGCTGCACCCAGAGCGGATTGAGCGTCCATTCCATGACATGGCCGCGATGGCTGACCCGGCGGACGCGCAATTCCGACGGCGTCATGACGATGTCCTCGGTGGCAGATGCGGTACGGAAGTTGACGCGAAAAGCCCAGTAGATCACCAGCACGTCGAGGCCGAAGAAGCCGAGCACCGGCCACGCGCCCATCAGGTAGAACGCGATCCCGGCAACGAAGCTGACGACGCCGATGAACGCCATCAGCACCGTGAAGCCGGTGCGATTGAGCGAGCGATGCGGGGTTACCCGCGCCGAAAACAGGGTCGGCTGGTCAAGCGCCGGATCAAAGTCGTTGCCTGCTGTCATCGCGTATCAGTATATCCCGATCATGGCGAAAATCACCCGCTCTTCCGGTGGCAGAAAATCCAGCGTTCCATCCGTGCCGAAGAAAGCGGCAAAGAAGGCCGTCAAGGAGTGGCCCGGCGTCGCTGCGAAGAAGGTGCCCAAGCCAAGGAAGCCAAAACCCTGGACGCCGGCCGAGGTCTACGAGGCGTTCAGCCGTTTCCGCAAAGCCAATCCTGAGCCGAAGGGCGAGCTGGAGCACCTCAACCCCTACACGCTGCTGGTCGCCGTGGTGCTGTCGGCGCAGGCCACGGATGCCGGTGTCAACAGGGCGACGCGCGCGCTGTTTGCGGTCGCCGACACGCCCCGGAAGATGCTGGCGCTCGGCGAAGAGAAGGTACGCGAGTATATCAAGACCATCGGGCTCTATCGCAACAAGGCGAAGAACGTCATCGCGCTGTCCGAAAAGCTGATCGCCGAGTTCGGCGGCGAGGTGCCGCGCAGCCGCGCCGAGATCGAAACGCTGCCCGGCGCCGGGCGCAAGACCGCCAATGTCGTGCTCAACATGGCCTATGGCGAGCACACCATGGCTGTCGATACGCATGTGTTCCGCGTCGGCAACCGGACCGGGCTGGCGCCCGGTAATACGCCGCTGGAAGTCGAGCTGGGACTCGAAAAGGTGATCCCGTCGGAGTTCATGCTGCACGCGCATCACTGGCTGATCCTGCACGGGCGCTACACCTGCCTCGCCCGCAAGCCGCGCTGCGAGGTGTGCCTGATCAACGACCTTTGCCGGTGGCCGGAAAAGACGGTGTGAGGGGTTTGCGCAATCCCGTGCCGTCGTCATTGCGAGGAGCAAAGCGACGAAGCAATCCATCTATCCCCGTGTGGAGAGGCGGATTGCTTCGCTTCGCTCGCAATGACGGGATCGGCGCCTTCGGAAATTACGCCACCGGCATCTTCCTTACGGGCTCGATCAACTCCGGCCGCGGCCCCGACAACCGCTTGTGCATGTGGACCATGAAGGCCATGCCGAACAACGGCGTCGCGAGGTTGACGATCGGGATCGAGACGAACGCCGCGATGAACAGGCCCGCAGTGAAGACCGTCGCCGCATTGTCCTTGCGCATCGCCTTGGCTTCCGCCGGCGAACGAAATCGCATCGCCGCGAGTTCGAAATATTCGCGGCCGAGCAGCCAGGCGGTGGCGAAAAAGAAAATCAGGAAGCCGGCGCCGGCAAACAGCACGAAGGGCAGCGCGATCAGGTAAACCAGGATGGTCAGCAGCGCGGTCTTGACGCCTTCGGGGATCGAGACGCCGAGCGGCAGGGCATCGCCGGGACGCTCCGCCGGATAATGCTCGCGTTCGACATGGTCGGCGACGTCGTCGACGAACACGCTTGCGACCAGCGAGGTGACCGCCGGCATCAGGAAAATGCCGCCGAGCACGACGCCGAGCCCGGCGGCGATCGAGATGATCCATGAAAGGACGTTGAGCGTGGTGTGGAAGCCCGGCCCCAGCAGCGCCTCGGCCCAGACTTCGCCCGATTCGGCGAACCAGCTCAACAGGCGCTGCAGGCCGATCGCCAGCACCGTGACCAGCACCAGCGCCAGCCCGATCGAACGCCACAGGATGGAGCGCATCGGCGGCGACAGGATCTGCGAAATCGCCTTGACGGCGGCGTCCAACATGGCGGTTCAACCTCTCGTGAAAACCCTTGCGAGAAGTAGATATGCGCGGGAGGTTCGGCAAGAGCCGGATGCCGACGGTGCGCCGTTCCGCGTTCCGGCGTTGCCGGTGGAGCGGAACGGCGGCAATATCGGCGAGTGGCTGAAGGTACCGGTGCCGGGCGCCGATACCGAGTCCGTCAGCGCTGAACTCAAAAATGATCTGTCTTCAACCGACAACGCCGCGTGAGGCCGAAATGACCCGTGTCCAGGAAATCTATCCCGCCGACAAAGTGATCTTGCGCGAGGTCGGCCTGCGCGACGGCCTGCAGCTCGTGAAGAAGTTTCCGTCGACCTCGGCGAAGCAGCGCTGGATGCGCGACGAATATGCCGCAGGCGTGCGGCATTTCGAGGTCGGATCGTTCCTGCCGGTGAAGACGTTTCCGCAGTTCGCCGACGTGCGCGACATCATCGGCACGGTAGCCTCG
>DAIMKE010001030.1:0-3096 GCA_036721875.1 Bradyrhizobium sp.
AAGAAGTACACTTACTTCCGGCCGAAGTTCATCTTCTACGCGACCTATCTGTCCGAGAAGATCGGCTACGCCCGCTACATCACGATCTACAGGCAGATGGAGCGGCACCCGGAGCGTCAGTTCCACCCGATCTTCCGTTGGTTCGAATTGTGGTGCAACGACGAGTTCCGCCATGGCGAGGCCTTTGCGCTGCTGATGCGAGCCGATCCGTCGCTGCTGCGCGGGGTCAACAAGCTGTGGATCCGGTTTTTTCTGCTGGCGGTGTTCGCCACCATGTATGTGCGCGATCACATGCGGCCGGCATTCCACGAGGCGCTGGGGATGCACCCGACCGATTACGACATGCGGGTATTCCGTATCACCTCTGAAATTTCCAAACAGGTGTTTCCGGTCACGCTGGATCTCGACGATCCGCGCTTTCTCGCCGGCCTCGAACGCTTGCGGGTGATTTCCGAGGCGATCGCCGACGCGCGCGAAAACGGCGGCCTGCTGTCGAAAGTGAAGCGCGCCGGGCTGGCGGGCAGGGCTGCGCTGACATTCGCGAGGCTGTTCCTGTTGCCTGTGAAGCCGAATGCGCTGCCGCGTGAAATCTGCCTGCAACCTGCTTGGTGAGGAGACGGCGTTGATCGCGTCATACACGGTCCCACCCATCTATGCTGCGTTTGTATGGTGGTTCAGCACCGGGGCCGTGCTTTTGCTGGTGGGACGTTCAGGACGCTTTGAAGTGTCACGGGCGTTGCTGGCGGGCGGGCTACTTGCCGGGTCGCTTGGCGGTCTGGCGCTTACGGCCGGCGATACCAGCATTGGCGGCGCCTATACCGCCTTTACCTGCACCATTCTGCTGTGGGGTGCGCAGGAGATCGCCTTTCTCGCAGGCTGGTTGACGGGACCGCGACCGCAGCCTTGCCCGGTTGGCGCAATCGGGTGGCGGCGCTTGAGCTACGCCTTGCAGGCCATCCTCTATCATGAGTTCGCGCTGCTGGCGTGTGGTGCCGCGGTCGTCGCGCTGACCTGGAACGGGTCCAACCAGGTCGGACTCTGGACCTTTGCGGCGCTCTGGGTGCTGCGGCAGAGCGCCAAGATCAATCTCTTTCTTGGCGTTCCCGTCACCAATGACGAACTGATGCCGGATGCCGTGCGGTTCCTGAAGACGTACTTTGCCCGCAAGCCGGTCCGCGCTTTCTTCCCGATCTCGGTCACGCTCGCGACCGCCGTTCTCGTCATCATGATCCAGCGAATCGTCGAAGTGGCGGCCACGCCATTCGATGTCGTTGGGCTGACACTGGTTTCCACGCTGTTTGCGCTCGGCGTCGTCGAGCATTGGTTCATGCTGCTGCCCTTGCCGGCGATCACGCTGTGGGGCTGGGGCATGCGCTCAGGTTTCCCGCCGGAGGACACCACGATGGAACAGGAACGCGACACCAAGGTCACCAATGCGCCGCCAAATCTCGTCGTGCTCGCGAACGTGCGCCCCGATGCGGCGCCTCCCAGACCGACGCAAGCGATTTGTGCCCGGCAGCGGCTTGAAGACCAGTTTCGACAGAGTTTCCGCGAGCAACACGCAAGAGATGGTCTGACGACGGCTCTCGGCATCAGTACCGAGCCGGCGGCAACGATCAATGGGAGGACGTCATGAATTACGAAGCCTATTTTCGCCGGCAACTCGAAGGCCTTCATCGTGAAGGACGCTATCGCGTATTTGCCGATCTGGAGCGCAAGGCGGGCGCATTCCCCCGTGCCAGGCATCACCACCCCGATGGGGCCGGCGAGGTCACCGTGTGGTGCTCCAACGACTATCTCGGCATGGGCCAGCATCCGCAGGTGCTGAAAGCGATGCACGAGGCGCTCGACAGTTGCGGCGCCGGCGCCGGCGGTACCCGCAACATCGCCGGGACAAATCACTATCACGTGCTGCTGGAGCAGGAACTCGCCAGCCTGCACGGCAAGGAAGCAGCGCTGTTGTTCACCTCAGGCTACGTCTCCAACATGGCTGCGATCAGCACGCTGGCGTCGCGGATGCCGGGCTGCACGATCCTGTCGGATGAACTCAACCATGCCTCGATGATCGAAGGCATCAGGCACAGCCGTAGCCCGACGCGCATCTTCGCCCATAACGATCCGCGCGATCTCGAGCGAAAGTTGAGCGATCTCGACCCGCACGCCCCGAAGCTGGTGGCGTTCGAGTCCGTCTATTCGATGGATGGCGACATCGCGCCGATCGCCGAACTCTGCGACGTCGCCGACGCCCACAACGCCATGACCTATCTCGACGAGGTGCACGGCGTCGGTCTCTATGGCCCGAACGGCGGCGGCATTGCCGACCGGGAGGGGGTGAGCCATCGCCTGACCGTGATCGAAGGCACGCTGGCCAAGGCGTTCGGGGTAATCGGCGGCTATGTCGCGGCATCAAGCACGATCTGCGATTTCATCCGAAGTTTCGCCTCGGGCTTCATCTTCACGACCTCGCTGCCTCCGGCGGTCGCTGCCGGTGCGCTGACCAGTATCCGGCATCTGAAGGTCAGCTCGGCGGAACGCGAGCGGCACCAGGGTCGCGTGGCGCGGCTGCGACGGCGGCTCGACGAGACCGGCGTCGCCCATCTCGATAATCCGAGCCATATTGTGCCGGTCATGGTCTGCGATCCCGTGCTGTGCAAGCAGATCAGCGATGTGCTGATCGACCGCTACGGCATCTACGTTCAGCCGATCAACTATCCGACCGTGCCGCGTGGCACCGAGCGGCTGCGGATCACGCCGTCCCCGAATCACAGCGATGCCGATATCGAGCATCTGGTGCAGGCGCTCGCGGAGATCTGGGCCGAGGTCGGATTGGCCAAAGCGGCTTGAGGATGCGGCTTGAGCCAGGACCGCGCGGCAGCGCCTTCAGCGCCTGCCGCGCGCCGATGGGCGGGTGAGCCGAACCCTGCCGCGGGTTCGCGGCAGGAACTGCGCGCCGCGTGCGCCGAGGAACTCCAGCATCGCACGCGCCGGTGGCAGCAGGATCTTGTCCTTGCGGGAAAGGACGAACCATTGCCGGACCACGGGAAGGCCGACCACATCGAGCGTCACCAGCCGCCGCTCGTCGAGTTCGGTTGCCAC
>DAIMKE010001031.1:0-3093 GCA_036721875.1 Bradyrhizobium sp.
CACGGGCACCTCCCCTTCTGGACCGAAAGCCTCGAGGGCGGCCCGATACCTGCGGCCTCCCGCGACAACGACGTAGGTGTCGTCGACGTCGGCTGCCGGGCGGAGAAGCATCGGCTGAAGCATGCCGCGCAGCCGGAACGACGCGACCAGGTCCTCGTGCTTCTTTCGGTCGAAATAGCGACGTGGATTGTATCCAAGCATGATCTTGGAGAGCGACAGCGTCGTGGCTGCATTCGGATGCGATGGGGTCAAGGCGGGTCTCCTTCGGGATTGGCGTCGCGCCTCCTTCGCGGGTGCGCGCCTTCTTTCCGTCGAGCCTGATGCTCAACCCTGCCCTTCCCCCTCCCCTCTTCATTGCTCGGCGGCTTGCCTTCGGTGGATGTCAGCGGCCCATTGCTCGACCCAGGCTGCGGTAATCTCGTCATGGTCGAGATCGCCGGACTCGATGAGGTCACGGATTTCCGAACGGGCTCGCGCAATCGCCGCTTCCCAAGGATCGGACGGAGGGTTCTCCCGCTCGGCGTGGAGCTGCTGGGGCAGCCGCTGTGGCGGCAAGCTCAGCCTGCGCTGCTGGCCCGCCACCCAACGCTCCAGGTGATCGGCGACGAACTCGTCCGTCTTGGGGGTGCGGGCAGTGTGGGCCGCCCGTCGCGCGCTGATCCCATAGGCCTGGCTGTCGATCGAAGCGATCCTGTGGCGGAACGGAAGCAAGAATGGCAGCGCTGTCCCCTTCACGCCGAAGGCATGGAGCCGGACACCAATCGGCAGGATCTGGTCGAGGTGATCGACGACAGCGATGAGACCTTCCGGTCCATGGATGTCGCGCCGGCACATGCTTCCGACGCCAATAAGCGCCCCAGGCCGGAGCGAGCCCCAGAGGGCGTCGACGCACCGCTCATAGTCGGTCGGCCGCCGGCCCTGGATCACCGGGATCAAGGTATCGGCGTTGCCTTGGTCCTCGGCGAGCCTGCGGCAATCGCGGTTGGCGCGGATCGTCCGGGCGAGCCGGTCGATGACCTCCTCTCGGTCGGCGGCGATCTCGGCCTCGACGCAATAGTCGGCGCTCGCCCACCATCTGAAGGGATAGGCAGCTGCAAGCGAGACATAGTCCGCCAGCGACCATGGGAAGCCGCCATAGCGGGCCGCTGCGACGAACCCACCGGAATCGAGGCAGAGCGACGCCAGGCCTCGTGCGTTTCGAAGCTGATCGAGCCGCCAGCCCGTCCATTCGCGCCAGCCGCGCCGGTCTGACCAGCGCGACAGACAGTTCGCGGAGATCAGCGTGGGCTGCCGCAGCGTGCAGGCTCGCCTGAGGATCGGACCGGCGCCAAGGTGCGGAAGCCCGACGATGATCTCGATATCCATCGATTGCGCCTTCTGAATGGTGGGGAGACGACGCGGTTGACGGGAACTATTGTTCACGTTACGTTCCCGGTCGCAGGAGATTTGCCATGGCGGCCGCCAGATTCAGAGAACGGTTCGACCTCGACATCACGCTGCGGGACGCGGCGCTGGATGCCGACAACCGACCGACGCGAAGGATGATCGCGAACGCCGCGATCGGCATCGACGTCGAGGACGCCTATTATTCCGTCCGTGAGCTGCGCGAGGCGGTCAGCTGGGTCCATGAAGGCGTGCCCGGTGGCAAGCTGAAGCTGGCAGCGATCCTCGCGAACGATGGTGCTGACGACTTCCAGCGCTGCATCTACTTCTGCCTTGCGGGCCGCGGCGTCGTCGCCATGCTCGACGATCTTGAGTGGCTCGAGGACCTTCTGGAACGAAGGGGCCGCGTCGCGGGAGAGCAGAAGCGGATGAAGACCACGCTGATGCCGCTCATCAATCCCTATGTCGCCGATACGCCTGATGGGCCGATGGTGAAGCTCGATGGCGAATTCGAGCAGGGTCCGTCCTGGTGGGCGGAGACGATGCCGTCGGCCTGATTGTCAGGGGGCCGGTCGTCGCTCGCAGCGAAGACGCTCCCCGTGGCGCCAGCGTGATGGTTCGATCCATGTGCCGGCGAAGGCCCCTGCCCTGCTCGCCTTCGCTTGCGCGAACGCTGCCCGGTACCGGGTAGCGCGACCGGGGTCGTTCTTCAGATACTGGATTTCGGGCACGGCAAGACCGGCGCGGATGAGGCGTTCCCCGAGGTCCTTGCCGGCCATCGTCACCGTCGCGATACGTCGCCCGTAAGAGTTGGCAGCGGTGAGGCGGATCACCGCGGTCCTCGAGCGCAGGGCGTTCGCTGCGAGATCCTGGGCGGCCTTGCCGCAAGGCCAGCATCCGGAAGCGCGCTGGCAGAGCTGTCGGCGCTCGAAGGAATCGACGCCGAGCAATCGGAAGTCGACGGCAACGGTGTCGCCGTCGAGCGCGCGCGCCTGCGCTTCAAACGTCTGTGCGCCGCTCGGCGCGGCCGGACCGAGCATCACCATCGCGAGAAGGGAGGGTGCGAGGAGGCGCATCAGGACACCATCTCGACTTCAACACGCTCGCCGCGGCAGGGCATGGTGCAGACGCGGAAAGGCTGCAGCGGATTGCCGGTTCGCACGATGCTGACGCGGCCGGGCTGCAGGTCAAAAAGGCGCGTAGCGACGCGCTGGGCATTCTCGCGACTGCACAGGAGCAGACGCTTCGGCGAAAGGCCGGGGTCGGGAGCAAACATGGGGGTTCCTCTTCGGAAGACATGATACCGGCTCACCGGCTCAGGCAAAGATCGTCTTGTGGACCTTGGTGGTCGGCACAATTTGCCACTGCCGATCCATGAAGCGGCTGATTCGGTAACGACACCCGGTCTCAGGATTCCGGAAGCACAGCTTGCGGCCGCGCTTCTCGACAACAAACTCCTGGCCGACGTGACCATCGTTGAAGGTGAGCGGCGTCTCCAGCCTGATCCGATCGCCATCCTCGAGCTTGCGGGCCCGCCGCTTCAGATTCTCGGCGCAGCGCCGTCGCCAGTCGATGGCATGCTCCCGGTCGGTGGGGGTGAGAAGATCGAGTATGTGCCGCGGGCAGTGGTCCTCGCATGGTCCCATTGCTTCGGTCAGTCGGGTAGGATTGGTGCTGCTCATGGAGTCAGCCCTGATCCCCCCGCCGAAC
>DAIMKE010001032.1:0-3092 GCA_036721875.1 Bradyrhizobium sp.
CCTCAGGACGGCGCCCCTGCCCCGCGGGAACACGCGCGGAAACAGCCACGAGAAGATCGCGCCCTGAATGATCATCGAACCCAGCCCGAACGCGATCACCGGCTCGTCGCGATAGATCCGGAGCGCATGATACTTCTGCTCGAACAGGACGAGATGCCAGACAAAGGCGATCGGAAAGGTCGGGATGAGGTAGGCGGCGAAGCCGAGCCAGAAGCTGCGGGCGCCGGCCGGGCGGGCAACGGAAGATACTGACGACATCGGCAACACTCCGACTTACTACATTTTTTATAGTAAGAAGTATACAATCTGGAGTCAACTGCCGACTGATGGCAAAACCTCCAGCGTACACCATGCCGAACTTCGCTGCGCACGGCCGGCGAGCGAAGGGCTCCCGCATTCGCCCGGCCACCCGCATTCCGGGGCACGACGGGTGAGGCTATCGTTCAAAGGCCCGCGCCAGCCGGGAGACCGCCGGCGCAATGGTCGAACGCGGATAGCCGCTGAAGCCGAGCATCAGCGCCGATTGCGTCGGTGCCTCGACATACAGGCGACTCATCGCGCGAACGACGACGCCGTGCTCTCGCGCCGTCCGCTCGATCCTGACATCCGATAACCCTCGCCGCATGTAGGCAACGAGATGCATGCCCTGGTCCGGCGGGTCGACGGTGACATGATCACCAAGCCGTCGCCGCAGCGCCGCGACCATCGCGTCCCGCTGGCTGCGGTACGTCTCCCGCATCCGGCGGATGTGGGCTGCAAAATGTCCCTCTTCCATGAAGGCAGTGACCACCGCCTGACAAAGGCTGGAGGGCTGGCGGTCCATCAAATAGCGCGTGGTGACGAAAGCTTGCACCAGTGAAGGCGGCAAAACGGCGTAACCGAGTCGAAGCCCCGGAAACAACGCCTTGTTCAGCGTTCCGATGTAGATGACGCGTTCGGCATCATCGAGACCCTGCAGCGAGGCCAGCGGGCGGCCGCCATAGCGGAATTCGCTGGCGTAGTCGTCTTCGACGATCCAGGCGCCGGACTCGCGCGCCCAGGCCAGCAATTCGAGCCGGCGCGCCATCGACAGCGCGACGCCTTTCGGAAACTGGTGCGACGGCGTGATGAAGACGGCCCGAGCCTTGGGCGCGCGACGGATGCCCTCAGCGACATCGATGCCGTGCTGGTCAACCGGTATCGGGAAAAGTTTGGCACCGGCCGCGATCAGCACAAGGCGGGTCAGCGCGTATCCGGGATCCTCGATCCAGACCTCCCTGTCCGGCCCTTGCATCAGGCGGATCACGATGTCGAGCGCCTGCTGCGTTCCCGCCGTGATCACGACCTGCTCGGGCTCGCATCTCACCGCGCGCGCGGCCGTGAGATAGTCGCAAACTGATTTTCGCAGTTCGAGCATGCCGTGCGGATCGGCATAGCCGAGGTGTTGCCGTCCGAACGAGCGCAGGCTGCGCGCGCTGAGTTTCCGCCACAGCTCGGCGGTACGTGCGTCCACGAGCGTGCGCCCCAGATTGAACGGGCGCTCGTCGTTCTGCGAAGTCACATCGAGGAACCCGCCGAGCTCGCGCGGGGATGCCGCCGATGGTGCCGGCCGTTTCCTGCGGCCACGCGCAGCTGTAAAAGGTTCGGGAAGATCGGACGCGATGTAGGTCCCTGCGCCCTTTCTGCCGAACGTATAACCTTCAGCGAGAAGCTGTTCGAAAGCCGATATGACGGCCGAGCGTGAGACGCCGAGCTGCATGGCGAGTTCGCGCGTCGAGGGCAGCTTGGTTGCGGGAAGCAGCGTTCCCGACAGGATCGCCGATCGTAGCTGCAGGTAGATCTGGCGGAATACCGGCGCGTCAGCGCTGCGGTCCACCTCGAATGCGAAAAGCTTTGCCCAGCCTTGTTCGATCGTCACTGATGTCTTCCGAAATGGCTGTGAAGCCCCGCAGAGTGGTATGCCTCATCAGGTCAAAGTGGGTCTTTGCGCAAGACCACATCACTCCTATCCTGTTTTGGAAAACAAGGAAATCGCGCCCTCATGAGTTCACCGCAAGTCCGTCGCGCAGACCGGGCCATGTCCGAGCAGCGTACGCTGGAGACGCTGGCGCGCTGCTATTGCGGCCGGCTCGCGACCGTGAGCGAGGACGGTTTCCCGTACTGCATTCCGCTGCTGTATCTCTGGATAGACGGCGAAGTGCATCTGCACACCACAGCCACCGGCGGACATCTCCGCGCCAACATCGAGCGGGACCAGCGCGTCTGCTTCGAGGTCGATGAACAGGAAGGGGTTTTCGACTACGGCCGGTTCGAATGCGATTCTGGGCTTGCCTATCGCAGCGTATGCCTGTTCGGCCGGATCCGGATCGTCGACGACAGGCAAGCCAGGCAGCGCTTCTGCGAAGCGTTGATGGAAAAATACGGCAAGCCGGAGACGAACCGGCCGAAGGGATTCTTCCCGCGCCTCGATATCATCACCGTATACGCCATTGCCGTGGAGCGGATGACCGGCAAGGAAACGCCGCTGCCGCCGCTTTCCGAACAGTGGCCTGCGAAAGACAGGACGAAAACGCCGCTTGTGTCGCCGCCCGCAGACGGTCGCTGATTCTCACGTCAAAGCGCCGCGACAAATTAATGTGATCGTCCGTGACCGCCTGTCGGCGGCCGCATCCGCTGGCGAAGGCTTGATCGGCCCCGCACTGGCGCGCCTGTCCCCTTCCCTGTAAAAAGCGCCCTTGGTGCGATCTCTTGATCCGGAGGGACGATGCGTCTGCCGATGCATCTGAAGACAATTGTGATCGCGGTAGCGGTCATCGTGGTTTCGTTCGTGGTCAGCCTGAAGGCCTTTGACTTCGTGGCGCCGCGCGGCGACGTGCGCGCGCCTGCGCTGGTCGAATTGCCGCCGCTGCCGCCGGCGCCGCGCGCGTCAACAGTGATGGCGCCGGTTGCGATTGCGCTGTCGGCAATCCGCGACGCAGCCGATCGCAGCGCGCCGCGGAATTTCAACGGCAAGGCCGACAACCCGGTCTCGCAGATCCTGGAGAATGCCGACATCGGCTGGACCGCCTCGCGCGGGCCGATCACCGCCACCGGCGCGCAGGACGTTCTGTCGC
>DAIMKE010001033.1:0-3089 GCA_036721875.1 Bradyrhizobium sp.
GCCCTTGCTGCTCGCTCCCTCGGTGTTCTCGCCATTCTCGGCCAACACGCCGCAACTGTTCGTCGATATCGATCGCGTCAAGGCGCAGAAGCTCGGCGTGCCGATCGCTGGTATCACCGACACGATCCAGACCTATTTCGGTTCGTCCTATGTCAACGACTTCAACCTGCTCGGGCGCACCTACCACGTCACGGCGCAGGCCGACCTGCCGTTCCGGAAAGAAAGCGCCGACCTCGCCCGGCTGCGCACCCGCAATGCTGCCGGCGACATGGTGATGCTCGGCAGCGTCGTGGACTTCAGGGACGTCTCCGGCCCGGACCGCGTCGCGCGCTACAATCTTTATCCGGCTGCCGAGTTGCAGGGCGACACGCTGCCGGGGATCAGCTCGGCAACCGCCATCAACACCATGAAGAAGCTCGCCGAGGATACGCTGCCGAGCGGTTTCTCCTATGAATGGACCGACCTGTCCTATCAGCAGGTCACCGGCGGCAACACCGGCCTCTATGTGTTCCCGATCTGCGTGCTGTTCGTGTATCTCGTGCTGGCGGCGCAATATGGCAGCTGGAGCCTGCCGTTTGCGGTCATCCTGATCGTGCCGATGTGCCTCTTGGCCGCGACCATCGGCGTGAGGATCATGGGGCAGGACGTCAACATCCTGACGCAGATCGGGTTCGTCGTGCTGGTGGGGCTTGCGGCCAAGAACGCCATTCTGATCGTCGAGTTCGCGCGCGACATCGAGTTGGAAGGGAAGGCGCGGCTGGAGGCCGTGATCGAAGCCTGCAGGTTGCGGCTTCGGCCGATCCTGATGACTTCTTTCGCGTTCATTCTCGGCGTGCTGCCGCTGGTGATTTCCTCGGGCTCGGGCTCGGAGATGCGCCAGGCCGTCGGCGTCGCCGTGTTCTTCGGCATGATCGGCGTGACCCTGTTCGGCCTGGTCTTCACGCCGATCTTCTACGTGATCGTGCGGAACCTGGCGGACGGGAAGGGCAAGAAGCCGGCCGTGGCGTGAGTCTCGTCGTCGTTCCGGGATGCGCCGCAAGGCGCAGGCCCGGAATCCATCTCACGACATGCGATGCGGCCCGATGGATTCCGGGCTCGCGCTTCGCGCCCCGGAATGACAGAGCGAGTTCCCACTACCTTTGGCCTATCTGCAATGGATGGGCAGGTGCGGGGTTATTGAATAGTGTCGTCAGGGTTCAACTGACAAAAAAATCCGGGAGAAAAAAATGAAGTTGGGATTGTTGGCCGCCGTTGCGGCGGGTTGTCTTTTGCTCGCTGCGCCCGCGTCGGCGCAGGGCGTCAAGATCGGCATTCTGAACGACCAGTCCGGCGTCTACGCCGATTACGGCGGCAAATGGTCGGTCGAGGCCGCGAGAATGGCGATCGAGGATTTCGGCGGCGAGGTGCTGGGCCAGAAGATCGAACTCGTTTCCGCCGACCAACAAGCCGGATCTCGCCGCCGCCATTGGGCGACGCTGGTACGAGGTCGAGGGCGTCGACATGATCACGGAACTGACGACCTCTTCGGTCGCGCTCGCGATCCACGATCTCTCCAGGCAGATGAAGAAGATCGACATCGTTGTCGGCGCTGCCACATCGCGCCTCACCGGCGACGCTTGCCAGCCCTACGGATTTCATTGGGCCTACGATACGCACGCGCTTGCGTTCGGCACCGGCGGCGCGCTGGTGGAATCCGGCGGCGATAGCTGGTTCTTCATGACCGCCGACTACGCCTTCGGTCATGCGCTCGAAAAGGACACCAGCGACTTCGTCAAGGCAAAGGGCGGCAAGGTGCTGGGCGCGGTCCGCATTCCCCTGAACTCGTCGGACTTCTCCTCGTTCCTGCTACAGGCGCAGAGCTCAAAGGCCAAGATCATCGGTCTCGCCAATGCCGGCCTCGACCAAGCAGGCGGCTGAATTCGGAATCGTCAAGAGCGGCCAGAAGCTCGCCGGCCTGTTGCTGACGCTGGCCGAAGTTCACGGTCTCGGCCTCGAAGCGTCGCAGGGCCTGGTGCTGACGGAAGGGTATTACTGGGACCGCGATGACAAGAGCCGCAATCTCGCCGAACGCTTCTTCAAGCGCACCGGTCGCATGCCGAACATGATCCAGGCCGGCACCTACTCGGCGACGCTGCAATATCTGAAGGCGGTGAAGGCGGCGGGCACCAAGGACACCGAGGCGGTTGCGAAAAAGCTGAAAGAGCTCCCGGTCAACGACGATTTCGCGCAGGGCGGCAAGGTGCTCGAAAACGGCCGCATGGTGCACGACCTCTATCTGTTCGAGGTCAAGAAGCCGTCGGAGTCGAAGAAGCCGTGGGATTACTACAAGCAGCTTGCGGTCGTGCCCGGCGACAAGGCCTTCCTCGCTGCCAAGGATTCCGGCTGCCCGCTGACGAAGTAAGTTCTCTAATGTCGTAGGGCGGGCCAAGCGACAGCGTACCCACCCATCTCGCAGCTCGTTCGTTGACGGATGGTGGACTTGTAGCCCGCATGGGCGGAGCGAAATGCGGGGCCACCAGCCCCGCATGTCGCGTCGCTCAAGCGGGCTACAATTGCGGCAGCGTACCCATCACTCGCAGTTCGTTCGCTGATAGATGGTGGGCACGTCTTTTCGCTCATGCCTGCACCAGCCGCCACACGATGGCCCCGATTGATCCAGCCCACAGAGCGATGGTCGCAAGCGCCTGGATATAAAAACCAAGGGCGCGCTTGGCTACGGCCTTGGCGTAGCCGTGCACGTAGAGAACGCGTCCGATGACCCAGACCAGTCCGAGCGCCGCTGCGGCGTCATCGCCGACATAGATGGCGAACAGCCAGAGCGACGGCAGGAAGATCGGCATCCATTCCAGCGTGTTCATCTGCGCGCGAAACACGCGCTCGAAATCCGCATTACCGGAAATCGCAGGCGGCTTGACGCCAAACTTGGCGCGCGCTCGCGACACCAGGATGGACGAATAAAAGTAGACCAGCATCGCCAGCAAGGTGGCGAGCGCGGTGAAGTGGTACATCGCAAAATCCCCAATATCTGTGAGGGCTTAATAGCCGGTCATTTCCAGATATCCTAATCCGGCATGGCTGCCGGCAAAGCT
>DAIMKE010001034.1:0-3089 GCA_036721875.1 Bradyrhizobium sp.
GTGCCGTTCGCGACCGAACTTGCGATCACGGCTGGTGCGATCGCGCCCGGCGCTGACGGGGCGCTGCACGCGGAACTCGATATCGCGCTGGTCGATTATCTCGGCGGCATTGCCGAGGGCCGGGTCGTGCGCGGCGACAATCCTGTGCTGATGACGATGGAACTGGTGCTCGAAGTGGTGTGAGTCCGCCGTGGCGTGCGCGAGCGAAGTCAAATACGCAATTGCGCCGCGTCCAGTGGCCCGCCATCGTCGGCAGCATCGTCGGGAACGGTGGGTGCGCGGAGATCGTCATCGGGCGCGTCATCGCGCGTCCCGCTGGCCGTGGCCCACGCCAGCGCCTGCTGTCTTCGCAACAAAGGGTCACCCGCTTGCGCGGGTAACCCTCGCTGGAACTGGATCGGAAGCATGTGGCTCGCGGAGCCGCTATCACCGGAAGTGATAGTTCACGCCGACCTTGATGGTGTGGAAGTCGATGTTGGTGGAATCGAACGGGACGCCGCCGAAATTATAGGTCTCGCCGCCGAGGCTGGTGTACATGTACTCGGCCTTGGCCGACCAACTCGGCGTGAACAGATATTCGAGACCGCCGCCGACGGTATAGCCGGAATGCGTGTGGCTATCCGAAAACGACGCGCCGATCACGGGGATCGAAACGGTCGACTTGTTGTTGGCCCAGGCGTAGCCGCCCTTGGCGTAGAGCAGCAGCGCATCCATCGCGAAGCCGGCACGGCCGGTTACGCTTCCGAATACGTTGATCTTGTTGTCCTGCGTGAGCAGCACGCCACCGCCGAGATCTTCGGTGAAGCTGTCCGTGATGCTGGCGCCGGCAGCGTCGACTTCGATGCCGAATACGAACTGGCTGCCGGGAAATTGCCAGTTATAGCCGATCGTGCCGCCGCCAAATCCGCCGCTGCCATCGCTATCGCCGCTTCCCCAGCCATAGCCGCCCATCGCACCGATGTAGAAGCCGGACCAGTTATATGCTGGCGACACGATCTGCGGCGGCGGGGCCTTATAGGGCCGCGCTTGCATGTCGGCCGCCGAGGCTGCGGTCGCTACCGAGAGCAGAGCGGAAGCTAAAAGTAGTCGATTCATTATTGTATCCCCATAAGTTGAACCATCGAGTAGCACTTGCCCCATAGCAAACCGATCGCACCCGCGAGGTGACGCATCGTTGAAAGTGAGCGGTGATTGCGCCCCGAGAGAGTCGTCTGCAAGCGATGTTGCGCGGATATTCGAACTACGCTCGCAATTAACCATACGTTTTGTACGGCGGCGAAAGTTGGACCGAAGCGCGACGGGCCATTGGCGCGCTCAGGTTGGTATTTCGACGGCGATGCGGCGGCCTGCGTGACCGACATGCGACGAGAAACTGACAGCGTTGTCGAGGTCTGCCTCATTGTGTGTCGGCGGGGCGGTGCTACGTGGTGCACGTCGAGAGGGGCAGTATGACATCGGCGTAGTCGAGCGGGACAAGGGCGCGGAGATCGCGAAGCGCGTCAGGCCTGCAGACGCGGCTTGATCGATCCTGTCGGTTCCATCTGCTGCGGACAGTCTCCTCAGCTTGCGGACGTGGATATTGATGTCGAGATCGATCGCGCTGACGCAGGTCTGCGTCGTACGATGCGAGGCACCTTCGTGCCAGCGACCATCGCGCGTGCGGGCATCCCTGACATTCGTCAGCCTCAAGCAACGCCATTGCGGCAGCGGGCCCGAGCTTTCGCCGGAGAACTGCCAGGCCAGCACGACCTCTTCGCTACGTTTGTTGGTGCCGATGATATGCGGGCAGAGTTCGCGGACCAGGCCGTCATAGAGACAGACGACTTGCCGCTCTTCGAAGATGGCTTTGCGAAAAAGTGTGTAGGTAGTACTTGTCATGAACTACACGCTCTAGATTGTTCTTGTTTCGTTCGAGAGGCTGTGCCAGAGAACTACCGGAAGTGGAGCGGTGGACTACGTCAGTTGTTGGATCAGCGGGCATGGCACGACGAAACAGGCCGATCAATCTGCCGGCGCCGTATCTCAGGCGCATCTGGCTTCAAGTCTCGCGCATCGACGACCGTGTGGCTTACCCGTTCTGCCTGCCATTCCTGCGCGATGACTTCGAATTGGAATTCGATTGCCCGATAACTATCATCGTCGGTGAAAACGGAGCAGGCAAATCCACGCTGCTGGAAGGCATCGCGGTGCTGGCAGGGTTTGACGAGGCGGGCGGCGCGAAAGGGCATCGTCCGGTCGATCATTCCAACGCCCTGGAGGTGATGGGGGGAGAGCTTTCCGAGGCGCTCCGCGCGAGCTGGTTGCCGAAGATCACCAACGGGTGGTTCTTCCGCGCAGAGACCTTCTTCTCCGTCGCCCGATATCTCGATGAAGTCGGATACGCGCCGGACTTCCTCTCCCATTCGCATGGCGAAGGCTTCTTGCGCTTCTTCGAGGAGCGTTGCCAGCAGCAGGGCATCTTCATCTTCGATGAACCAGAATCCGCCCTGTCGCCCGCGCGCCAGATGGAATTTCTGAAACTGATGCGGCGGATGGAGCAGTCGACGATTTGCCAGATCATCATGGCCACGCACTCGCCGATGCTGATGGCCTATCCGGGCGCGCGTCTGATGCGACTGGCAAAGTACGGCCTGGAGCCCGTGACCGTCGAGCAGACCGATCACTACAAGGTCACGCGCGAGTTCTGCGCCGATCCAGCCGGGTTCGTCGAGGCGGCGATCGCGGAATAAGGCTGGCGTAGCAACGATGGCCCTCAGACGAAGCCGCCCGATCAACCTGCCTGCGCCGTATCTCAAGCGCATCTGGCTCGACGCCTCGCGCGTCGTCGACCGCGAGGCCTATCCGTTCTGCCTGCCGCTGCTGCGCGACGATTTCGAACTGCGTTTCGATCGCGCGATCACCATCATCGTCGGCGAGAACGGGACCGGAAAATCGACTCTGCTCGAAGGCATCGCGGTTCTCGCCGGCTTCTACGACGCCGGTGGCGGCAGTGGCTACATGCCGGTCGACCATGCCAACGCGCTCGAGAAGATGGGCGGCAGTCTCTCGTCCGCACTTCGAGCAAGCTGGCTGCCCAGGATCACGAGCGG
>DAIMKE010001035.1:0-3082 GCA_036721875.1 Bradyrhizobium sp.
CGGGAACACCGATGCGTCGATGAAGGACCAGCTGGTCGGCGAACCGCACAACTATACCTGGGAGGCGCTGAAGAAGTCCGCCAAGTTCGGGGCGTTCGACCAGTCCTTCTCCGAATATATCATGACGCTCGTTGGTACGGTCGTGACGACGCCGTCGACGGACCCGAGCGTTGGCGGCAAGGTGGTGATGTTCGGTCCGGCGGAAGACGCCGTCGTCACTGCGCTGCTCGACGGCACGGCGGACGCGCCGCCGGTCAAGATGCTGAAGTGCAACGACGAGAATTGCTACGATGTCGGCGAACAGACCCTGTCGGTCCCGGCATCGTCGGCGCTGCGCCCGCGGATCGCCACGATGATCAAGTCGATGAGCGACAAGATCCGGTCGGACACGCCGCTCAACGCCGCCGAAAAGCAGCTCCTCAACCTCGCGACCGTGCCGATCTACAAGATCCTCGCCGTGCAGGCCTATGCCCACTATGCGCTGACCGACGGCGAGATCCAGACGCTGTCCGAGATTGTGGCCGTCGACCTGCTCTCTGCCATGCTCGACAATATGCTGGACCGGGTCGAGCAGGCGAAGGTTCACTACCAGACCTTCGACCAGGAGACCGCGACGCAGTGGAAGCAACAGATCGCGGCCACGCGCGCCAAGTTCAGCCAGCGGGATGTCCGTCTCAACAACAAACTGCAGGTGACGATGCAGATCATCAACCGCAGCATCATGCTGGAGTCTACCCTGCAGAACTCGATGACGCCGGGGATGGCGTCCGCGCTCAACTTCTCGCGCGGGCTGAACGCCCAAGGTCTGAATTAGTGCGGCTGAACTGAAGCGGGAGCGCGTCGATGCTGGAGGTCTTCACGGTCGGGGGCGGCGAGTATCTCGTAAACGTGTTCAACGCCGTCGCTGCCTGGTCAGGGGGAGGGGGCTACCGCTCGCTCCTGCGGGTCGTGATGGTGATGGGCCTCATCTACTCGCTGCTCGTTGTCGCCTTCACGCTTAACTACAAGGCGTGGATGAACTGGTTCCTCCAGGCGACGGCGATCTATCTTTGCCTGATGGTGCCCACGGTGAGCATCAAGGTGACCGACCGGATCAACCCGAGCCTCGCGCCATCGACTATCGACAATGTGCCGATGGGCCTGGGTGTGCTGGCGAGCTTTACGACGCAGGTCGGGGATTGGCTGACGCGGACGGCCGAGACGGTGTTCGTCATGCCCAGCGAGCTCAATTATTCGAGCAATGGCATGGTCTATGGCGCGCGCCTGTTCGACGCGACCCGCAATTTCGTTGTTCGCGACGCGGAGTTCTCGACCAACCTCGAAAACCATTTCAAGAACTGCGTGTTCGGCGACGTGATGCTCTATCAGAAGTCGCTCACGAACCTCGCCAAGGCGCCCGACCTGTGGGCCGCGATCGGGCCGGGCTCGGAAGCGCGCTCGCAGGAATGGCTGGAGCGCCAGGGCGACGGCACCGTTCAGAACTTCATCATCACCTGCCGCCAGGCCTACCAGGCGCTCGACGCGCAATGGGCGCCGATGATCGAGGCCAATGCTCCGATCTGGGGTAAGGAGGTCTATCCCAGGCTCAGCAACGCCCTGGCCGCCGACAAGCTCAAGCATGACGTGCCGATCGCGAACACGGCGTTCACCGGATCGGGGAGCAATTTCACCGAAACGATGCGGCAGAACACAGCGATCAACGCCTTCATGCAAGCACGCAACAGCATGGCTGGTGGGGCAGGCGCGGCCGCGATAGACACCTTCGCCCAGACGCGCGCCGACATCCAGGCGCGCAACACCTATAATTCGATTGCCCAGCAGGCGATGGCCTGGGTGCCGATCCTCAACATCGTCCTGACCGTCGTCTTCTTCGCGATGTTCCCAGTCATCTTCCCGCTGTTCCTCATGCCCCAGACGGGGGTTGGCACGCTCAAGGGCTATGCCATGGGCTTCTTCTACCTGGCTGCCTGGGGCCCGCTCTATGTCATCCTCCACATGATCTGCATGACAAGGGCGGAATCCGCGGCGAACGGCGTGGCCGGGGGAGGCGTGACGCTTGGAAGTTATGCCGGCATCGGCGCGGTCAACGGCGAGACGGCGACGATCGCCGGCTTCATGCTGATGAGCGTGCCTTTCCTCGCGGCCGGTCTTGCTCGCGGCGCGATGTCGATTGCTGGCCAGTCCATGTCGATGCTGGCGCCGGCGCAGAACGCGGCGGAGGCCGCCGCGCTCGAGCAGACCACCGGAAACTACTCCTATGGCAATGTGAGCTGGGCGAACTCGACTTCGAATATGCGGCAGGCCGATCAGTGGACCACGGCGCCGAGCTATATGAGCGGCGCCCCGAGCATGGGCTGGCGCCAGGATAATGGCGCGATGATCAACGGCTTTGGCAATGGTCAGGACGTCTTCGACACGTCGGGGGCCATTTCGCGCCTCGGCTTCACCCCTACCATGACGACCGGGTCGGTCGCGGAATGGCGGGAGATGGCGAGCGAGGCGCACCGACAGTCGCAGGCTTATGAGAATGCCGCGGCCGAGGTCCTGACCGCTACGCATGCCAACCGCAGTGCATTCGGCACCTCGACCGAGCGGTCGTCCGGCTGGGATTCGAGCAGCGGCCGGCAGGCGAACACGTCCGTCGATCAATTCGACCGGCGGACCGGGAGCAGCACGCAGGGTCTGGAGGAACGGGATACGATCTCTCAAGGTCAGCGAATATCTCAGGGCCATGATCGTCAGGCGCAGACGAGCGACCAGATCTCCGGGGTGGTGTCCGCAGGAACGGGACGGCAGACGGCTGGAGGGTCGGGCGGTCGCGGAGGAATTTTGGGCCGCCTTCCCGGCATTGGCGGCAGCGTATCGAAATCAGGGTCTCAGACAGATGCGCTAAGGCATGCGACTGACGAAACCCGCGGCAGCGACAGCGCCAACACATCCTCGAGTGGCGTGCGTGACGAACATTCGAGCGGAAGCGGCGCCTCGATGTCCGATGGGACCTATTCGCGCAGCGGTAGCTTCAGCCGGGCATCCGCCACATCATCGGCGTCGGCGAGTACGGAGGATTCTCTGGCGCTGGCAA
>DAIMKE010001036.1:0-3075 GCA_036721875.1 Bradyrhizobium sp.
CTCGCAATGACGATGCCGAGAGAGCGATGCCGCTTTAAAATGGCAGCCCGACATAATTCTCCGACAGCGACGTCATCGCGGCCTGCGACTGCGTGACGTAGTCGAGCTCGGCGAGCTGGATGCGGGCGCCGATCGTGCCGGTGTCGGGGAATTTGTGCAACATCGAGGTCATCCACCAGGAGAACCGCACGGCTTTCCAGACACGTGCCAGCGCCTTGGCGGAGTATGCGTCGAGGCCGGCGCTGGATTTCTCGTCGTAGAACTCGCGCAGCGCGCTCGACAGATAATGTGCGTCGCTGGCAGCCAGGTTCAATCCCTTTGCGCCGGTCGGCGGCACGATGTGGGCGGCATCGCCGCACAGGAACATGCGGCCGAAGCGCATCGGCTCGGCGACGAAGCTGCGCAGCGGCGCGATGCTCTTTTCGATCGAGGGTCCGGTGACGAGTTCGTCGGCCGCCTTCTGGTCGATCCGGCGCTTCAGTTCGTCCCAGAAGCGCTCATCCGGCCATTGCGCGATGTCGTCGTCGAGCGGGCACTGCACGTAATAGCGGCTGCGGCGGGTCGAGCGCATCGTGCACAGCGCAAATCCGCGCGCGTGCCTGGAATAGATCAGTTCGGGACTGACCGGCGGCGTCTCGGAAAGGATGCCGAGCCAGCCGAACGGATAGACCCGCTCGAACGTCTGGATCGCCGACGGCTTTACGCTGGCGCGGCTGACGCCATGGAAGCCGTCGCAGCCGGCGATGAAGTCGCATTCGATCTCGTGCGTGATGCCATCCTTTACGTAGGTGACGCGCGGGCGGTCGGTATCGAAATCATGCGGCTGCACGTCGGCGGCCTCATAGACGATGGTGAGGCCCGCTTGCTTGCGCGCGTTCATCAGGTCGAGCGTCACCTCGGTCTGGCCATAGATCATGACGGTCTTGCCGGTGGCGGCGTGCATGTCGATGCGGTGCCGCGCGCCGCCAAAGGCGAGTTCGACGCCATGATGCACCAGCCCCTCACGGTGGGCGCGCGCGCCGGCGCCGACCTCGTCGAGCAATCCCACCGTGCCTTCCTCGAGCAGGCCGGCACGGATGCGGCTCAGCACATATTCCGCCGTCTGGCGTTCCAGGATCACGTTGTCGATGCCGTAGAGGTGAAGTAGTTGCCCAAGCAACAATCCTGCCGGACCCGCACCTATGATTGCTACTTTCGTCCTCAATACCCGCTCCTCCCCGGTATCATGGCCTCGACGCCTGCGTCGCCGTCACAGGCTTGCAATGGTAGTTATATCATATAACAGTTCAGGCAAAGCATGTCGGCGCAAATAACAATGCATCGCCAGTTCGCCGCACCGCAAGAATTAGCTTGCGTCGAATGGGCAGGGGAAAGCAGGCGCCAGAGCTGCGTGTCCGCCTTGAAAAAGCGGGCCATCTAGATAACATGTTAAATAACAAGACCGGGTGACCACAACAGCCCGCGTGCCAAAGGGAGAGAATGTCCATGAAGAAAGCAATTCTGGCGTTGCTGCTGGCCGCCAGCGTGACGCCCGCCATCGCGCAGGAAAAGACCTTCGAACTGAAACTGTCGCACTGGGTGCCGGCCTCGCACCCGCTGCAGAAGGCGCTGGAAGAATGGGGCGCCGCGGTCGAGAAGGAAAGCGGCGGCACCATCAAGTCCAAGGTGTTCCCGGCGCAGCAGCTCGGCAAGGCGTTCGACCATTACGACATGGCGCGCGACGGCATCGCCGACGTCACCTACGTGAATCCCGGCTATCAGCCCGGCCGTTTCCCGATCATCGGCGCCGGCGAACTGCCGTTCCTGATGTCGGACGCCAAGGGTGGCTCGATGGCGCTCGACGCCTGGTATCGCAAATACGCCGAGAAGGAGATGAAGGACGTCAAGTTCTGCCTCGCCTTCATCCACTCGCCCTCGTCGTTCCACTCCCGCACCAAGAAGATCGTCACGCCCGAGGACATCAAGGGCATGAAGATCCGCCCCGCGCACGCCACCATGGCGAATTTCGTGACGCAACTGGGCGGCACCAACGTGCAGTCCTCGGCGCCTGAAGTGCGCGACATCATCGAGCGCGGCGTTGCCGACGCCGTCACCTTCCCGTGGGGGTCGGTGGTGCTGTTCGGCATCGACAAGGTGACGAAGTACCACATGGATGCGCCGCTTTACGTCACGACCTTCGCCTTCGTGATGAACAAGGACAAATACAACCAGATGTCCGACAAGCAGAAGAAGGCGATCGACAACAATTGCAGCACGGAAGCCGCCGGTCGGGTCGGCGAACCCTGGGGCAAGTTCGAGGACGCCGGCATCGCAAAGATCAAGGCGGAGGCCGGTCACGAAGTCTACCCGCTGACGCCGGAGCAGATCGCCTCGTGGAAGAAGGCTTCCGAGCCGCTGGTCAAGACCTGGGGTGACGGCGTCAAGAAGAACGGCGGCGACCCGGATACGGCGCTGACCGAGCTCAAGGCCTCGCTCACCAAGTACAACGCGCTCGCCAAGTAAACAGTCGGTGCACTCCCTCTCCCGCTTGCGGGGGAGGGCCGGGGTGGGGGTGCCGCCGCGAGTCGCACTGTTCGAGTGGACAGAAGTTCCCCCACCCGGATCGCATCTTGCGATGCGCGCCGACCTAAGAGCGAGCTTCGCTCGTCTCGACCCCGCAAGCGGGAGAGGTGACGCCAAAGCCATGCCGTTCGATCATATGCCGCCAAGCGACAGGAACTTCCGGACATGAATCGCGCGTGGATGGATCGTTTCATCGACACGATCGAATGGATAGCCGCCGGCTTCGTCGGCATCGTGGCGCTCAACATCTTCATCGGCGTCCTGTTGCGCAACACGTTGAACTATTCGATTCCGGATGCTTTCGACATCGGGCGCTTGCTGCTCGGCATCCTGATCTTCTGGGGCATCGCCGCCACCAGCTATCGCGGCGGCCACATCACCGTCGACCTGGTGTGGGCCAATGTCGGCCCGAAATACCAGCGCATGATCGATGTGTTCGCCACGCTGGTGCTGCTGTTCGTGGTGTCGGTGCAGACCTGGACGCTGTTCGACAAGGTGCACACCACCTATAAC
>DAIMKE010001037.1:0-3066 GCA_036721875.1 Bradyrhizobium sp.
GCTCGAGCTTGCGCTCCTGGGCATCGGTGACGCTGTTCGCCTCGGTGGCGCGCACATAGGCCGGGTTGGCGTAGGTCAGTGCGCCATTCTCGCCCTTGGCCCAGATCGGCCAGGGTGCGGCGGCGGCAAAGCCGCGCAGCATCTCGGTTTCGTCGGAGAGTGCCTTGTAGCGCAGATTGGTCTCGGCCAGGTCGCGGCGGAGACCGGAGAGCTCGCGAATCCGGACGATGGCCTGGCCGCCGATGGCGCGGCCCATCGCTTCGATGGCGCGGCCGTTCGCGGTGGAGAGGTTGAGCAGAAAGCCTTCGCCGGCCTCACGCAGCGCATCGACGGCATGGTCCATCTGCAGCGCCGGCTCCGGCGGCAGCCAGGTACCGAAGGCCAGGATGCGTTGGGGCGAATTCATCGCCGCATCCTGCGCGATCAGAAGCGATGTGTCGCCGCTGATCTGGGGGCGGTTTTCTCCCGCGGCCCAGGCGATCAGGATCTGGGGCTCGGCGAACAGCAGGGCGCGCAGCCGGTCGGCTTGGACCTGCAGGTCGGCGATATCGGCGCGGAGGCGGAGTTCGGTCCGGGCCGCCCGGATGCGGGTTCGCATCAGCAGGACGGCGGCCACGACCGTAAAGCCGAGCAAGGACAGCGCCGTCGTCAGCGCCGCGAATTCCTGATGATTGAGGTCGAGCCATGCCGAAATCGCCTGCGTGACCGCCGAGTCGCCGGCAAGGGCGGCTTGCGGCAAGGCGGTCAGGGCCGTGGCGAGCGAAACCAGGCCGTGGCGCGCCAGTGAGGTGCACGACAGCAGGTTTCGACGCATCGCCGCGACTACGCCCGACATTATTTGCCCCAAAAACGCACGATTGCAGGCCCGGTGCTTACCCCCAGCGCATAATCCGCCAGAGTGTTGGCGGTTTGGCGATGAGATTATGCGCCAGCTATAAAGACTTAGAGCGCGCCCGGACGCAAAACCGGTCCCCACTTTGGCTGTCGCGCTCTGCACGAATCGGATCGAGAGTATCCCCTTCGGGAGTCGACCGGTAAGAGTCCAGACCGTGAACGCAAAACTGCCTGTGAAAAACGCACCGCCGGAACCGGCGATGGCGGAGCTTGCAGACCAATTCGGCATTTTTGATGGAGGTCTTTGTCAGCGTCCGGTTGAGCCGAAGCCGCCGCTGCCTCGGTCGGTCGCCGACAGCGACGTCACCGGCACGAGCTCAGCCTGCACGACCGGTGCAATCACCACCTGCGCGATGCGTTCGCCGCGCCGGATCGGAAACGGCGCCTCGCCATGGTTGATCAGCAGCACGTTGATCTCGCCGCGATAATCCGCATCGACGGTTCCAGGCGAGTTCAGGACGGTGACGCCATGCTTGGCGGCAAGCCCGGAGCGCGGCCGGACCTGGGCTTCATAGCCGGGCGGCAGCGCGATCGTCAGCGCGGTCGGCACCATCGCGTATTTTCCGGGTGACAGGATCAGGGGCGTGTCCGCCGGGACCGCCGCGAGCAGATCGAGCCCGGCGGCGTCAGCGCTCTGATAAGCCGGCAGCGCCAGGCCCTCGCCATGCGGCAGTTGACGGATATCGACCTTGATTGTCGCGCTCACGAATTCGGCTCCAATGTCTTGGCGATTTTCGCAACCAGTTCGGTCGCTACCTGTTCCTTGGTCATCACGGGCCACGAATCAACACCGATATCGTCGCCGTCGCGCGTCAGCAGATGGACGGTGTTGCGATCGCCGCCCATCACGCCGGTCGCGGGCGAAACATCGTTGGCGACGATCCAGTCGCAGCCCTTGCGCGCGATCTTGGCCTTCGCATTGTCGATGAGGTGCTCGGTCTCCGCGGCAAAGCCGATCACCAGCGGCGGGCGCTTGTCCTTCAGCTTCGAGATCGTGGCCAGAATGTCGGGGTTTTCCACCAGTGCGAGCTGCGGCATACCGGCGGTGGACTTCTTCAGCTTCTGCTCGCCTTCATTGGCGACGCGCCAGTCGGCGACGGCTGCGGCGAAGATCGCGATATCGGCCGGCAATGCGGCTTCGACCCGGTGCAGCATGTCGCGCGCCGATTCCACACGGATCACCGTGACGCCAGCGGGATCGCGCAACTCGACCGGGCCGGAGACCAGTGTGACGTCCGCGCCGGCGGCCTGCGCCGCAGAGGCGATGGCATAGCCTTGCTTGCCGGAGGAGCGGTTGGCGATGTAGCGCACGGGATCGATCGGCTCATGCGTCGGCCCCGCCGTGATCAGCACGCGCTTTCCGGCGAGCGGGCGAGGGCGCGGCGGGGAATGTCGATGGCGGCGGCAGCGATTTCCACCGCCTCCGACATCCGGCCGACGCCCGCTTCGCCAGCCTCGGCCATCTCGCCGGCGTTTGGGCCGATCATGTGGACGCCGTCACGCCTAAGCTGCATCACGTTGCGGCGGGTGGCGGCGTTGTTCCACATCAGCGGGTTCATCGCAGGCGCCAGCAGGATCGGTCGGTCGGCGGCCAGCAGGATCGCGCTGGCGAGATCGTCGGCGTGACCATTGGCCATCTTCGCCATCAGATCGGCGGTCGCCGGCGCGACCACGATCAGATCGCATTCGCGCGCCAGCCGGATGTGGCCGGCATCGAATTCGCTGCCGGGGTCGAACAGGTCGGTGTAGACGCGCTCATGCGACAGCGCGCTGGCGGAAAGCGGCGTCACGAATTGCTGCGCGGCGTTGGTCAATACGCAGCGGACGTCGACATGCCGCTCCTTCAGCCGCCGGATCAGTTCCAGCGATTTGAACGCCGCGATGCCGCCGCCGATGATGAGCGTAATGCTGGCCAGGCCGGCGGCATTGGCGCGCTCGACGCCCGGCCGATCTGCCGGAGCGGATGTTGGGACCGACGGCGCGGCAGGCGCCGGGCTGCCCTCGCAATATTCCCGCAGGATCACCCGGACCTCTTCCTCGACCGAACGGCCGTTTTTGGCAGAGCGAAGCCGCAGGTAGGACTTGATGGCGTCGTCGAGCTTGCGGATGGTCAGGCTGGCCATGGGGCCTCCGGCGCGATATGCCATCAATGCTAGCACAATGTGCTCTCAC
>DAIMKE010001038.1:0-3061 GCA_036721875.1 Bradyrhizobium sp.
GTGCGGCGGATGCTCTCAAGAACGGGCTGATCGAGGAGATCGTCGAAGGTCCGGCTTCGGGCGGCGAGGCCTTTGCCCGCAAAGTGCTGGCGGAGAAGCGCCCGCTGCGCAAGTTGCGCGACGACGACAGCAAGCTCGCAGCCGCCAGGGCCGATCGTTCCATCTTCACCAATGCGGTCGCAGCCCTCACCAAGAAGGCCCGCGGGCTGGAAGCGCCGTTTGCCGCGGCGGATGCGGTCGGCGCCGCCATCGACCTGCCGTTCGACGAAGGGCTGAAGAAGGAGCGCGAAGGCTTCCTCAAGCTGGTGTCGAGCGACCAGTCCAAGGCGCAGCGTTATGCGTTCTTCTCGGAGCGCGAAGCCGCGAAGATCGCCGGCGTTCCGGAAGGCACCAAGCCGCGCAAGGTCGATCGCGTCGCCATCATTGGCGCCGGCACCATGGGCGGCGGGATTGCGATGTCCTTTGCCAACGCCGGTATCCCGGTCACGCTGATCGAGACCGGCGAAGAGCAGCTCAAGCGCGGCATGGGCGTGATGCAGAAGAACTACGAGGCGACGGCCGCGCGAGGCGGCATCCCCGCCGATGCCCCGGCCAAGCGCATGGGCCTGATCACGGGCGTGGTCGGCCTGGAGAACGTCAAGGACGCTGACCTGGTGATCGAAGCCGTGTTCGAAACCATGGCGGTGAAAAAGGAAGTGTTCGAGGCGCTCGACAAGCACGCCAAGCCCGGCGCGGTGCTGGCTTCCAACACCTCGTACCTCAACATCGACGAGATCGCGAAGGTGACCAAGCGTCCGCAGGACGTGCTCGGCATGCACTTCTTCTCGCCGGCCAACGTCATGAAGCTGTGCGAGATCGTGCGCGCCGACAAGACCGCGCCGGACGCGCTGACGACGGCGGTGTCGATCGCCCGCAAGATCGCGAAGGTGCCGGCCGTGGTCGGCGTCTGCGACGGCTTCGTCGGCAACCGCATGCTGGCCCAGCGCGGCAAGCAGTCGGAAAAGCTGCTGTTCGAGGGCGCGCTGCCGCAGCAGGTCGACGCCGTGGTGACGAAGTTCGGCATGCCGATGGGCCCGTTCGCGATGAGCGATCTCGCCGGCCTCGATATCGGCTGGCGCTCGCGGAAAGATCGCGGCATCAAGTCGGAAATCGCCGACGCGCTGTGCGAGGCCGGACGCTTCGGCCAGAAGACCGGCAAGGGCTACTACAAGTATGAAGGCGGCTCGCGCGCGGCGCTGCCGGACCCGGAGGTCGAGAAGCTGATCGACGAGACGCTGCAGCGTCTCGGCCGCAAGAAGCGCGTCGTCAGCGACGACGAAATCCTCGAGCGCATGATGTACCCGATGATCAACGAGGGCGCGCGGATCCTCGAAGAGAAGATCGCGGCGCGGCCGAGCGACATCGACGTGATCTGGCTCTATGGCTATGGCTGGCCGATCTATCGCGGCGGCCCGATGTTCTACGCCGACCAGGTCGGGCTGAAGCACATCGCCGACCGGCTGTCGTACTACGCCAAGGAGACCAACGATCCCTCGCTCGAACCGGCGCCGCTGCTCAAGCGTCTCGCCGCGGAAGGCAAGACGTTTGCGTCGCTGGCCCAGGCGTCGAAGGCGGCTTGATGGGTTATTGCCACTCTCTCTCCACGTCGTTCCGGGGCGCGCAACGCGCGAACCCGGAACCTCGAGATTCCGGGTTCGTCCTTCGGACGCCCCGGAATGACATCTTCTGCTGTTGAACGACATGACCCATCCCGGCGAACAGTTCTATCCGGAAGGCGTCCGCTGGGATGATCCGATCCCGCGCGGCACGCTGCCGGATTTGCTGTCGCAGGCGGCCGCCGAGTACCGGGCGCGGCCGGCGCTCGAGTTTCGCGACCGGCCGATCAGCTACCGCGAGCTTGAGGACAAGGTCGAGGTTGCCGCCAGCGCCTTCCTCCGCGCCGGCTACGGCAAGGGCCATTCGGTTGCACTGTTCCTCGGCAATTCGCCGGATCATCCGGTCAACTTCTTCGGCGCGTTGAAGGCCGGCGCCCGAATCGTGCACCTGTCGCCCCTCGATGGCGAGATCGCGCTGTCACACAAGCTTTCGGACTCCGGCGCGCGCGTGCTCGTCACCTCCAACCTTTCGGCGCTGCTGCCGACCGCGCTCAAATTCCTCGACAAGGGCCTGCTCGATCGCCTGATCGTTTGCGAGGACGACAATTGGGGCAAGGTCGGAACGCCGCAGACGGCGCTGCCCGATCATCCCGCCATCATCACCCACGAGCGGTTCATCCAAGGTGCGACGAAGCCGGCGCAATGGCCGGCGATATCCGCTGACGACGTTGCGCTGCTGCAATACACCGGCGGCACCACCGGCTTGCCCAAGGGCGCGATGCTGAGCCACGGCAATCTGACGTCGGCAGTGTCGGTCTACGATGTCTGGGGCAAGCCGGCGCGGGTCGAACGCAATGCGATCGAGCGCGTGATCTGCGTGCTGCCGCTGTTCCATATTTACGCGCTGACCGTAGTGCTGCTGTCGTCGATACGGCGCGGCAATCTGATCTCGCTGCATCAGCGTTTCGATGTCGACGCGGTCATGCGCGATATCGAAGTCAAGCGCGCCACGGCGTTTCCCGGCGTGCCGACGATGTGGATCGCGATTGCCGCCTTGCCGGACCTGGACAAGCGCGATTTGTCCTCGCTGGTCAGCGTCGGCTCCGGCGGCGCGCCGTTGCCGGTCGAGGTCGCGCGCATTCTGGAGCGCCGGGTCGGCATGAAGCTGAAGAGCGGCTGGGGCATGACCGAGACCTGCTCGCCCGGCACCGCGCACCCGAAGGAAGGGCCGGACAAGCCCGGCTCGATCGGCCTGATGCTGCCGGGCATCGAGATGGATGTGGTGTCGCTGGAAGATTCGACCAGATTGATGCCGGTCGGTGAGGTCGGCGAAATCCGTATTCGCGGTCCGAACGTCACCAAGGGATACTGGAACCGGCCCGCGGAAACCGCGGAGGCCTTTGTCGGCGACCGCTTCCTCACCGGCGACATCGGCTACATGGACGCCGACGGCTATTTCTACCTGG
>DAIMKE010001039.1:0-373 GCA_036721875.1 Bradyrhizobium sp.
CTCCTGCTCATCCCAATCCGAATCCCGGATCACAAGGTCGCCGACGACGAGTGACGATCGGACCACAGGGGCAGCCGACCTTTCCGCTTCAAGCCCATCGATGATGCGCCGTGAACGGTCGAGGATGGCATCAATGGCCGCGAACTCGCTGGCAAGCTGATCGTCATCATCGTGCATCTCGATCTCCACCTCGCGGTGGGCATCCTCATCGAGAGGAGATGCGATCGGCGCGACGCCGGCCAGGGTCGCGATCCCTGCCTCGCTGAGCGCCCAATCCGGGTCCGCTCCGGCAATCCGCCGCCGAGCACGCAATATCGCGTGGGCAAGCGTAAGCTCATGAGTGGGAGTTCGAATGTCCATATTGGCGTCGTGG
>DAIMKE010001039.1:383-3054 GCA_036721875.1 Bradyrhizobium sp.
AACCAGGTCCTCGACGTGAACAAGCTGACCCGAGATCCACATGCTGGCGGCAGAGTCGAAGAAATGCCCGCGCTGGACGACCCCTGCCCCGACCGTGCTCCGGTGCACAATTTCGTCAAGGCGAGCCAACTGATCCTCGGCTCGCACGAGTGTCGCTTTTACCTCCCGATTTCAAACAGGAAAAAGTGAGATATTGTTTAGGTTTAGGCGTTAGAAGCGGCCCGATTTTCCGCTAAGGATTTCAATGGCCGCGTCATATGCCAAGCCGACTGCAAAAAGTAGCCTCCACCCCCTTGGACGCCGACGAAACATGGTCGGCGGCGCGCCGGACCGCGCGCGAGCTGGACCGCGTGCTGGACGGTTCCGGGCCACGACAGGTGGTCATTGATCGGGCGGCGGCCGAACTGCGCCTCTCGACCCGGCAGGTCTACAATCTGCTGGCGCGGTACCGGGCTGATCGGAGGGTGACGTCGCTCCTACCCGATGGGGAACGGACTCGGAAGAGGCGCCTTCGGCAGGACATTGAGGAGATCATCGCAACGACGCTGCGCGAGCAATGGCTCGTGCTGGAGGCTCCGCCGCTTGCTCCCGTCGTGGCCGAGATCCGCGCGCGCTGTGAAGAGGCGGGGCTGGCTGCGCCGTCCTATGTCAGTGTCGCCCGCCGGGTACCGGGGTTATTCAGTCCCGAGGAAATCGCAAGGAAACGCTCGGCCAACCCGAAGCATCTGCATCGGCTGAAACCTAGACCGGGCTACATCCATGCGGCGCGGCCGCTCGACGCCTGCCAGATCGACCACACGCCGACCGACATCAATTTCGTGGAGGTCATTGAGGGCAGCGGAACCTTTGTCGGCCGCGCCTATCTGACGATTGTCACCGATGTGGCGACGCGGTGCATTCTCGGATTTTGCCTCACCCTTGAGAAACCGTCGGCGCTGTCGGTCGCGCTATGCCTGGCGCAAGCGATGTGTCCGAAGGAAGGATGGCTCGCCGCACGCGGTATCCCGGATGGCTGGCCGATGTTCGGTCGCCCGCGGTTGCTTGTCACCGATTCCGCCAAAGAGTTCAAAGGACATGTCTTCCAGCGTGGATGCGAGGACTATGGCATTGATATCCGCTATCGCGACCGCGGTCGCGTGCACCAGGGCGGAGTCGTCGAGAGGTTGCTCGGAAAGCTCAACGCCGTTCTTGCGACACAGCCGGGATCGACAGGACGATCCGTGGCGGATCGCGACGAATATCCCGCAGAGCGGCGCGCGCGTCTCAGCTTTGCTGATCTTGAGCGATGTATCACGCTCGCAGTGATCGACCATAACCTGCAGGAGAACGCAAAGAGGGTGAAGGTGCCGGCCACTGAATGGGAGCGGCAGGCTCGCGATCTTCCCCGCTTCAACGATGATCCGATGCGGATCCTGCTGGCGTTCATGCCCCGGACGGAGAGACGCATTTCGCCGCAGGGTGTCAGCATGTTTGCGCTCGATTACTATTCGCCGTGGCTGGGCGCGCTGGTGCCGCAGCGTGACCGGCTTGGCAAGCTCGAGGTCCGCTACGATCCACGCGACATCAGCCACGTCTACATCAGGGATCCGGAGACGAGGGAGTTTCGGTCGGTGGAGCGGCGTGACGGAATGCTTGCGCCGATGACGCGGTGGGAGCACGAAGTCGACCGCATGCACCGCCGCGCAACAAATGCGCGGTCGAACGTCGACAAGGTGGCGCTCCGCCGACGGATCGCGGGAATCGCCAACGGGCCGAAGCCGTCGAAAGCCGAACTGCGCAATGCCGCGCGCAGAATCCACGCGGCAGAGGCGCCCAAGCCCTATGATGCCATGCGCCCGGCGACACCGGCGCCTGCTGAGCATCCTGTGCGTCATAAGCGCCGCCTGCCGGTCGAGGATTGGTGAGGCGGTGGATCATCTGCTGGAGCACGTTCGCTCCTATCTCGACCGCAGCTTGGACGAACGGATCGCCTATATCCAGGCGCCGCGATGGATTGGGCATCGGGTGGCGATGCAAGCGCATGAGCGACTTGCCGAACTGTTGGCTCGACCGGCTGCGTTGCGAACCCGAGGACTGATGCTGGTCGGTCCTTATGCCAACGGCAAGACCATGATGGCGGAACGGTTCGCGGTCGAGCATCTGAGGGCGGCCGAACAACAGCGAGTCTGGGTCGTGCAGACCCGTGAGGGCGCCGGCCTTGCCCATTTCTATGGAAGCATCCTGCAGGCGTTGCGCGCCCCGACCAGCAACAGGCGGGATGTCGGCCGCAAGGCCGAACAGATCGATTATCTGTTCGACAGGCTCAAACCCAGAATCCTGATCTTCGACGAATTCCACAATGTCCTGCGCGGCCGGACCCGTGACGTCGAGGCGGTTCTTGCGTTTCTCAGACGGATCGGTCGCCAGTTTGACATCTCACCGGTTCTGATCGGCGAGGTCGCCGTCTACGACGTCATCAACCAGACCAGTGAGATGGCAAGCCGGTTCGATCTGCACGCGGCGCCGCGCTGGCAATATGACGAGGAATTCCTCACGTTGCTCGACAGTCTCGAAGCGGCCTTGCCGCTGGCCCGCAGTTCCGATCTTTCCGACGAGAAACTGGCGCGCGAGATCTTTCGGCTTTCGGAGGGACTGATCGGCGAGATCGTGGCGGTTGTCACGGCAGCGGCAA
>DAIMKE010001040.1:0-3052 GCA_036721875.1 Bradyrhizobium sp.
CGCCACCTCCGACGGCCGCTCCACCTCCGTCGGCACCCTCGCCATCGACCGCTTCCTCCGCCCCGTCTGCTACCAGTCAGTCCCCGATGCGCTCTACCAGAGACTCGGGTGACAACGTGCCGGTAAAGCTCTCATATGACAGCGGATACTAGGAGCTCGGACGTTTCGGGAAGGGGGCGGTGGAGCGGGTAACGGGAATCGAAAAGACTGCAAACGCGGCAGATTTCCGAGGTTTTGGCTGATGTAGACTTTCGCTTACACCCCCAATTATACCCCCTGAAGCAAGCCTCTGTCGTGCATGTCACAAAAGGTGATGCGCTTCAGGAGTGCCAGTCGCCCGACATTTAATGAGCGTCCACTGTTGGGCCGATAGTGGATTGACGGCTATAGGCGCAAAAATTGCCAAAGCTGACGTTGAGTTGGTTAGTCTTTGATGTGATCACCGCCGCGCGCCGCTGGTCCTGCCGGGGTTCATGCAGCCTTTCCGACCCGTTCGAGGATCGCGGCAACGCACTCGAGGACGGCCTTTCGCTCGACGCTCTCGTCTATCAGCAATTGCAGTTCCGCGTCGGTGGGTCTGACGGCCTCTGGCCCGATCGCCGGGAGCTTGGATCCGAGAATTGCAGCGGCGATCTCTGCGGCCGCGCCGCCGCTCGCCCCGATGGGCAAGAGAAACACGCCGGCCTCGCGCGCGATTTCGAACTCCTCCATCACCCCGCGAGCCACTACCAAGTCCCCGCCGTCTATTTTGGCTCCGCCGATGAATATCACCGCGCCCGCCTGACGCGCGAGTTCATGGCGCAACATCGTCCATTTAGCTTGATCGGCCGCCCGGCCCGCCAAGGGCTGCGGAAACGGCCGGGCAATGAGCCTACGGCTCAGATCCCATCCGCCGCGGTCGCGCAGCGCCTCTAAGAAACCGGCAATGGTGCCCGATCCCACCAAGAGGCCCGCGCCGCTGACAAGGTCGCGCGCCGTGTGTCCGATCCAGCGCCCGATATCTTCGGCCAAAGAATAACGCGCGGCAGCGCCATCACCATCTTCGAGCGGCCAGCTCCCGCTCACCCATACCCGCCGGGCCGCCACGCGCCGCTCGATTTGGCGAAGCAGGCCGGGGACTTCGTCATAGCTGTCGATTTCGACGGCAACCAACCCGTAGCGCCTCAAATCTTTCGCCCATAGCTTATGCTGCGCCAGCCGCGCCTTATACTCGTCCTCGGTATCGAAATCGTCCGGATGCGGAGGCCGAACGATCGCGAAATGCTCGGGGGGTGCATCGGTAAAGCTCTCGCGGATCAGCGAGAGAACATGTCGGATATTCGGGTCGGTGAAGCTCAAACCAACGAACAGTATTGATTTGTTCGTGAGATGGGCCTGAAGGAGCGGCAGGAATGCCCCTCGCCGACTGCGGAATAGCTCATAATCGTCGGTTGAGATCACGATGTCATCGAGCCGGTCGATCGAACCGTGCATTTTGTAAAGCCGTGCGGCGCCCGGCGTCGGCTTGAGCGACAGATCCGCTGCGCCCGACAATGCGTCGAGCGGCCGGTCGATCGCCGCAAAAGCGCGTTCAACCAAGCGATCGTAATTGGTCGTCCAGATATGATGCACTGGCAGCCGGGCTATCACCTCGAGCGTAGCGGGGACGTCATGGTCCTTACCGATCTGCTCCTTGATGACATTGCGGACGCGCGTTGCGCTGCCGCTCTCCTGAATGCTCCACTGTGCAAGGGCCGCCAGATCCTGGATATCGCGCGAACTTACGCCAAGTTCGTCGCCGATTTCACGCAGCAGAGAGACCCAGGACGGATAGCCGGCAGCCATCGACATCCCTGCTCCGACGAACACCGCGCCGACGCCATCGGCCAAGGCGGTCGGATATTCCTTCAGGAAGCGCGTCATCGCCGCTTTGGTCATTCCCCATCCACCTTGTTCGTTAGGGACGCGGGCACGGCATGCTGCCAGACTGCCCGTTCTTGCCGCCCGCCGTCAAAGCAACAGGCGCATTTCCGGCTCCTCAGCTACCGTTAGTTCATAGGCTTCCCGTATCTGGCTGAGGAACTGCGTCTGCCCGCCGTAGCTGGGATGTCGAACAGGGATCATCTCGAGACGGTCGTCAATACGAACTACCGCTTGCGCGGCATCATTGCCGATCGCGAAAATTCTTCGCGGTCGCAGCAGCGTAATCAGGAGAGACAAGATTTCCTCGCCCGCCCGGCGCTCTTTGGAATTATGGGTGCGATTGGTAAAGGGCCGTCCGGGTTCGTGCGGATGTAGCGGAAACACATTCCAGAGGAAAATGCGCGCGTCGATCTGCGCCAGCATCGTCCAGATGACCGCAGCGGTGCGTTCGCCCACGACGTCTCCAACGGTTGGCCGTTCGACCTCGACGCCCCACCGGCTCATGTGCGCACCGGCATGGACTTCGTCCGTCAATGCAAGGCCGGTTCGCCGACCCCCGCGATACCCGAGATCACGCCCGACCCAGATGGCATCGACCGGGGCCGACATTGCGCTTTCGAGCATCGCCGCCAACGCGGCTGAGCGCGTTTTTGCCGCATCGGTTCGATCAAAGGCTTCGCAGCGGTCCGTATAGGGGTTGAAGCAATGGTCGAAGGTCAGATCGGAGACCGCGCGAACAAAGGACTGGGTATTCATTTTGGCTCCTCAAGCGGCTCGTAACGGATGGTGCGCGCATCGCGATCACCCACGATCCACCCGCCTTGCGCCTCACTCATTTGCCTGAAAACCGCATATCCGTCCAGAATGGCGCGCTCCCACAATTTGGGTGGGCAGCGCGAAACCTCATAACCTTCGACGAATTCGCTGATCGTTTTGAGGACACCGAAAGAGATGCGCTTTTGATCTTTGAAGAAATTCAGATCCTTCGCTCGCGAAAATATCCAGGCCGTCAGACCTTCTTCGACGACGATCGCGCGCCCGCTATCCTGCTCTTCATCATAGTCCTTCCGGCTCTTTCGCTTCTGCTTGATGAGCGCGCGCACGACAGGCGACCAATGAAGGATTGCCGCATTTGCGAAATGGAAGACAT
>DAIMKE010001041.1:0-748 GCA_036721875.1 Bradyrhizobium sp.
TGTAGTCCGGCCGTGTCGGCGTGCGGATGTAGTTCGAGACCGCGTTCAGCGTCAGATAGACGATCTTGCGCGGGTAGGGCGTGATGTTGCCGCTTGATCCGTGCACCAGATTGCCGTGGAACATCAGCATGCCGCCGGCCTTGCCGGTCGGGGCCACGATGCCGCCTTCCTTCACGAGCCTGGTGACGGTTTCCTCGTCCAGCGTCCACAGCGGATAGGACGTCGTCTGGAGGTCATGCGAAGCCTTGAGGTCGCCGGCATGCTGGCTCTTCGGTACCAGCATCAGGGGGCCGTTGATCGGCATCACCTCATCAAGGAAGATCGCGATGTTCATCGCGCGCGGTTCTGGCATGCCGTCGTCGCGCTTCCAGGTGCCGTAGTCCTGGTGCCATTGCCAGACGTCGCCAGTGAAGGCGGCTTTGGCGTTGATCTTGAACTGGTGCATGTAGAGCTTTTCGCCAAAGATCTGCTCGATCGGCTCGATCATGCGCGGATGCGCGCCGAGCGCGCCGAACGCCTGGTTATAGAGATGCGCGGCAAAGGCCGTGCGCGGCGCGCCGCTCTTCTCGCGCCATACCTCCGGGCGGTTGGCGTCGTAGATGTTGACCGCCTCGCGAGCCAGATAATCCACTTCCTCCTGGCTGAACAGTTCGGGCAGGAACAGCCAGCCCTCGCGATTGAAGAACTCGATCTGCTGTGGCGTCAGTTTCATGGCGTCTTCTCCTGTGGTTTTTGTTTGTTGTCATTT
>DAIMKE010001041.1:774-3051 GCA_036721875.1 Bradyrhizobium sp.
CGGGGCGATGCGAAGCATCGAACTATGGGGCGCCCTTGCGCCCCTGAGAATCTCGAGATTCCGGGTTCGCTTCGCGCCCCGGAATGACGGCGTGTAGCTACGCAGCTTTATCCGTCGCCCTCAGCCTTTCCTCCGTCATCCGCCCGGCGGTCTGCGCATGGGCAAGCGCCGCGGCTTCCGCCGCTTTCGCATTGCCGGCAAAAATCTGCGCGGCGATGGTTTCGTGTTCGGTCCAGGCGCTCTCCCGGTAATCCAGTTCGTCGAGCACGGTCGCCATCGAGCGCCGCATATGCGGCCATTGCGGTGCGATCATTTCCTCGATCGCGGGGTTACCGGCGAGTCGGTAGATCGCGCTGTGAAAATCGACGTCGAGCGCAATCAGCCGCGCCAGCGGCGTGTTTCTGTCTATCGTCCGCCCGGCCTGTAGCGCCGCCTCGAGCTGGGCGCGGCCTGGAGAATCGGTCCTGGCCCGTTCGGCGGCCAACCGCGCCGCCAGCGCGTCGATCGCGCCGCGCACCTCGTAGAGCTGGCCGATCCGTTCCGGGTCGAGCCGGGTGACTTCAAAGCCGCGGCGGCCACTCTCGGCCACCAGACCCTGGCGGTGCAGCAGATGCAGTGCGTGGGAGACCGGCTGGCGCGAGACGCCGAGCTTGTCCGCAAGCTCGTTTTGCCTGATGCGATGTCCCGGCGGCAGCGCGCGGTCCGTGATCGCCTCGAGGATCCGGGCGTAGACCTGATCGATCAGGTTGGGGAGCGGATCCAGGGGGATCATGTAGATGTCCACTTTGGAATACGGAATTCCGTATTCGATACTCCTCCATTGGGAGACCGTCAACCACCCTTTGGCGGGAAAGGTGCCAAATGCGGCGCCGCGCGCTAAGCAACGGGCGCGGCGCAAATCTGCGCCAGCCGCACCTCCGGTTGATCCGCCATGTCCTTCGCTTCAGATCGCGATTCCATGCTGCGACCGACGATTCGAAAGCGGATCCTCGGCATCGCGATCGGGTTGATCTTGCTGATGGCGATCACGTCGGCGCTGTCGGCGGTGATGACGCGCAGGATTGCCCATCAGCTCGACGAGTTCAGCAGCAAATACGTCGAAGCGTACGGACATCTGGCGCGGATGGACATCCGCTCGCTGGAGCAAGCCCTCGCGGCACACCGGTTGATGATCGCCAGCATGCAGTTGCCGCCCAACGAGTCGTCCATTGCGCATCAGCGCAAAATCCATGAGGCGATGAGCCAGGAGATAGATCGGGAAGCAAAGCAGGCGCGCGCCCTGATCAACAAGATCATCGAAGATCCTGCGACGATTTCTGACGATGCCCAACTCGGCCGAATCGACGATCGGATCGAGCGCGTGACCAGCGATCTCCAGCGCTACCTCGGTGAGGAAAACAAGCGGCTGTTGCTGCTGCTCGATGCGGGGAAGCTCGCGGAGGCCCGGGAAAGCCTGACCCGGGCCGACATGCTGCGCGATGAACTCAACCAGAGGATCGAAGGCATCCGCACCGACATGCTCGCGCTGGTACGCGGAGATGCCCGGATGACGATGCGCGACCAGAACACGGCAATAGTCATCTCCGTGGTGCTGACTTTGCTTGCCGGCATCCTCGGCCTGGTGTTTTCAATTTTCATCAGCACCGGCATTACCGGTCCGGTGCGGCGTCTGCTGGAAGGCACGCAAGCGGTCGAAGCGGGCCGGCTCGACGGATCGATCGACGTGACCACGCGCGACGAAATTGGTCAGCTGACGAGAGCCTTCAACAACATGGTCGAGCAATTGCGCCACAAGGAGCGCCTGCGCGAGACCTTCGGCCGCTATGTCGACCCGCGCGTCGTCGAGGGATTGATCGAACGGCAGTCGCAGACGGCTAGCGACGGCGAGCGGCGCGTGATGACCGTGCTGTTCTGCGACATGAAGGGCTTTACCCGGCTCAGCGAAGGCATGACGCCGCAGGGCCTCGTCAAGGTCATGAACCACTACCTGTCCACGATGTCGGGGCCGATCCGCAGCCATCGCGGCATCATCGACAAGTATATCGGCGACGCGATCATGGCCTATTGGGGCCCCCCGTTCACCGAGCATGGCGAGCAGGCGAGCCTTGCCTGCCTCGCCGCCATCGAGATGGCCGATCGCGGTGCGGCGCTGCGAACCGAACTGCCCGAGTTGCTCGGCGTGCGCGCGGTGCCGAGCGACTGCGATGTCCGCATCGGCATCGCCACCGGCGAGGTGCTGGTCGGCAGCATCGGCTCGGAGTTCATGATGAGCTACAC
>DAIMKE010001042.1:0-3050 GCA_036721875.1 Bradyrhizobium sp.
GGCCAGCCGGAATGCCGTGCTTGCCCGTAAGATTATTGATCCGCGTGCCGATCGCACGTCGGCCGGCGCCTTCGCCTTCGACGTCTGCCCGCAGGCCGTAAAGATAGATCGGCAAAGCCTCGCGGCTCCAAACCATCGAGCCGGATTCATGGAAGTCGGCGATTGCCAGAGCGAAGGGCATCCCCTTCACATGATCCAGCTCATGATAGTTGCGCTGAAGCTTGCCGCGCAGTGTCTTGGCGAAGCGTTCGGCTGGCGCGCCAGTCATGCGTTCATTCCGATCGACCGGAGCATGCACCCAGTCCCCGATCCCGCCGGAGCGGGGCGTCTCGGAGTTGGCGGTCACTGCCTCGATCCAGCAGGCGGAACCATCATTCTCGATCAGGAAGTCCGGTGAGACATGCTCCTGCCGGACGATCAGACCTTGCTCGCGGAGGCAGGCAAGGAGGTAGAGCTCGAAGAGGCGGGACGCGAAATTGTTGGTCTGCAGATCGCTGACGAAGTTGGCATCCGGGTTGGGAAGCGCAAGGTAGCATTCGCCGACCGCCATCAGCGCCGGGAAATGGCTGATCGTGCTCGTCAGCAGGTCGAACTCCGGCGATGTCCCTCGCGATCCGGTCTTCACCAGAAGCGGCCGCCGCCGCGCGCCCGGCGGCAATGACTCGGGCGGCTCGCCGGCGCGCATGCTGGTGCTGAGATGATCCAGCGCGGCTTCGGGAGTGGGATAGGGGCCGCCTTCATCGACGCGGACCCAGCAATGATCGACACGCCTTCGCAGGGCCAAGGTCGTGAAGGTCCCGCGCTCCGGATCGAGGAGGATGCAGCCGCTCGCGCTGCCGTGTCCGGCCTGATAGCTCCCGAAGATCTGCGCGGGATCAAAGTTGGGCCCACGTTCGAGCGACAGCGCATAGAGCTCGAACTGCCGCTGGCTGATCGGCGTGATCAGTCGCTGCTCATCGCCGACGGCCATGGTCAACCTCAGGGGACGGCAGGCGCCCGGCGCGGGGACTGGGGCGCATCGTCATGATGCCTCCGCGGCAGCCTGGGCTAGGATGTCGTTGGCCTCCCATTCGTCGCCGCGCGGCGTGATGACGAACTCGCGATCCCAGACACCCCAGTTTGTCGCCAGCGGAACCTGCGCCAGGGGATTATGGACATAGGTCAGCGGGCGGGTCCGGCGCGACAAGTTGCCGAGGCCAACGCGCGACCAGAGCGCGCCTGAGATGTCGACGAAACGCTCGTCGAGAAATGCCGTGCGCGGGATCGGATTGTGTTCGCGGTTGATGAACGGGGCTGGGTGAAATCCTTCTTCAACGACGTTGCCGGTCTCGCGATCGATGGTGATGTAGGCGTCTCCGATCGGAAATAACGTGGTCATGATCAGCGGCAACGGCTGCTCGGCGACATAGACGCCGAAGCGGCTCGCACTGATCGCGATGATCCTCGTGTCTTCCGGGCCGATCACACCCTGTTCGAGATAGCGGGCGATCCTCTGCGCCTTGGTCCAGAACGCCCCGGACGTGCGCAGCTGCGCCTGACGGATCGGTGCGGCGAAGAGGCCGCCGCCCTCGTTGAGGGGAACCGGACGCACGATCTGGTCAGGACCCGGTGCGCCTTCATCCGGGGTGACGGCCTCGATCCAGATTCGGTGGCCGTCTTCCAGGACGCAGAGATCCGGCTGACCGCCTTCGCGCTGGCGCTGGACGACGGGAAGCAGGGTGCGGCCCGCCTCGAGCAGGGCGCAGCCCAGATACATCTCCCAAAAGCGGCCATCGACTTCGCGTGCGAAACCCTGCCGAAAGTCGGGATCGGCATAGGGCTCGTAACGCTCCCACATCTCTTGCAGCATGGCGTGAAGGTGCTGCTCGATCGGAAGCTCGGCGGCTTTCAGGTTTTCAAACCCGCGATCGAGATTGGCGCCGTCGACGTCGAATAGATCACTCATCGTCTGCTCGTCACAGCGCGAGTGCTCGCCGAAGATCGTCGTGCTCAAAAGCGCTGGCCATGCGGTTGATCTCGGCCGACCGAGCACCGGCCGCCTTGGCGATGTTGCGCCATGTGGCGGTGACTGTTGCGACCTCTTTTATGATTGTGCGGGCCTGCGCCAGCGTCAGCCCGAAGTACTCTGACGCGGCCTCAAGCAGGTCGATCGAGCAGGTGCCTTCGTCGAGATCGATGTTCGTGGTCAATACTCGTGCTTTCACATCGGTTGGCACCGGATTGAGGTCATAGGCCGGAGAGAGCGACCAACCGGCCTTTCCCAGCCAGAGGAAGCCGTGGTTACGCAGGTGGTCGTCGACATTGGAGATCAGCACGTTGAAGACAACGCGTCTATAGAGGGCATGAGCGTCGGTCTTTCCCTGTGCGCCATGCTGCGCGAGAGCGTCGACAATCTCGGGATAGCTCCCGCGCTCGCCGTCCTTGGCGCCCATCATCGCCATGGCTGACAGGAAGGGGATGCGGGTCACGGCGTCGCGATCGAAGCGTCGCGATAGCATGACCGCCTTGCCAGCCACTTCGATGAGCTCGTGTTCCGGGGTGAGGATGCCGGCCTGGCCGGCCAGTCGCAACGCGATCTCCTCCCAGGTCTCCATGCTGTAGTCGTCGGTCTCCTTCGGAAACTTGGCGATGGAGAGATGTCCGTGCTGGTCGATGACCGACGCCTTCGGCCGCGCGCCGCCGAGGGAGGAGCCGGGCGCGAAGATGAGCTGAAGGTCTTCGTCCGTTTCCTCGTCCCGGAGAATGCGCTCGGTGATCTGGAGCAGTCGGCCGAGTTCGATCAGGGCTGGTACGCCGGCGCGGATCGGCGCCTGGAAGGTTTCTTCGTCGGCCCAGCGGAATCGGAGTGCGCCAAGGCGCGTCTCATCGGCGACGCCGAGCAGATAATCGCTTTCCGCAAGCGTGCGAACGGCGCGACCTTCGCGGTCGGCGAGACGGCGTTCGGCGCGTTGCATCAGGCGGCGGCCCCAAGTATCGGGTGCGGAGTCGCCGATGGAGCCGAAAGTCGCAAGACCGGCAGGAGGAGCGAAGGGGCCGCGGGTCAGGGCTAG
>DAIMKE010001043.1:0-3047 GCA_036721875.1 Bradyrhizobium sp.
GGCTACTACGGCACCGCGAAGGCCACCTCCAAGTTCGACTTCACCTCGGCGCCGATGCCCTATTATCCGGATGTCCAGGGCGCACCGCAGAATTCGATCATCGGCGGCGCTTCGCTGTGGGTGATGGGCGGCAAGAAGCCGGAAGAATACAAGGGCGTCGCCAAGTTCTTCACCTTCCTGTCCGACACAAACCGCCAGGCCGACTTGCACCAGAAGTCCGGCTACCTGCCGATCACCAAGGCGGCCTATGAGAAGTCGATCAAGGACGGCTTCTACGAGAAGAATCCGGTCCTGCAGACGCCCCTGAAGGAACTCACCAACAAGGAGCCGACCGAGAATTCGCGCGGCCTGCGCTTCGGCAACATGGTGCAGATGCGTGATGTCTGGGCGGAAGAAATCGAAGCCGCGCTGGACGGCAAGAAGACGCCGAAGGAAGCCCTCGACGCCGCCGTGGCGCGTGGCAATACGATGTTGCGGACCTTCGAGAAGACAGCAAAATAGGCTGAGCTAGCAGCTACCGGCGCTCCCTCTCGATCCGAGGGGGAGCGCTTTCATTACCGGCGAGACCGCGGCGACTGAATGGAAAAGACCACCGTCTTCAACAATCGTCTGTTGCCGTACCTGCTGCTCCTGCCGCAGCTCGTCATCACCGTCGTTTTCTTTTACTGGCCGGCCAGCCAGGCGGTCTGGCAATCCTTTCTGCGCGAGGACGCGTTCGGACTGGTTTCCGAATTCGTCGGTTTCGAGAACTACCAGACGCTGTTCGCCCAGCCTGAATATTACAAGGCGATGATGGTGACCGCGATCTTCTCCACGCTGGTCGCGGCGCTGTCGCTGTCGATCGCGCTGCTGTTCGCAACGCAGGCCGACAAGAACCTGAAGGTTGCCGGCGGCTACAAGACGCTGATGATCTGGCCCTATGCGGTGGCGCCTGCGGTTGCCGGCGTGCTCTGGTTCTTCATGTTTCAGCCCTCGCTCGGGATGCTCTCCCGGCCGCTGCGCGGCCTGGGCATCGACTGGAATCCCCTGCTCAACGGCAACCACGCCCTGCTGCTGGTGGTGATGGCCTCGGTGTGGAAACAGATCTCGTACAATTTCCTGTTCTTCCTCGCTGGCCTGCAAGCGATCCCGAGAAGCGTGATCGAGGCCAGCGCCATCGACGGCGCCCGTCCGATGCGCCGCTTCTGGACCATCGTGTTCCCGCTGCTGTCGCCGACCACGTTTTTCCTGCTGGTCGTCAACGTCGTCTACGTCTTCTTCGATACCTTCGGCATCATCGATGCAGTCACCGGCGGGGGTCCCGCCGGCGCCACCACCACCATGGTCTACAAGGTCTATGCCGACGGCCGTCTCGGCGGCGACCTCGGCGGCTCGGCCGCGCAGTCGGTGATACTGATGATCATCGTGATCGGATTGACCGCGATCCAGTTCCGCTACGTCGAACGCAAGGTGCAATACTGATGGTCGAGCGCCGCCCGCTCAGCGACTTCATCGCCTACGCCATCCTGACGCTTGGCGTCTTCATCGTGGCGTTCCCGGTCTATCTCGCGCTGATCGCCTCGACCCATGACGCCGCAACCGTGGTCGGCGGCCACATGCCGGCGACGCCCGGCAACCAGACGCTGGAAAACTATTACCGCGCCGTCTTCGTCGGCGGCTCGCGCACCAGCCGCGAGCCCGTCGCCAACATGCTGATCAACTCCTTCGTGTCGGCGATCGGCATTGCAGTGGGCAAGATTTTCATCTCGATCCTGTCCGCCTACGCGGTGGTCTATTTCCGCTTTCCATTCCGCAAGACGGCGTTCTGGATCATCTTCATCACGCTGATGCTGCCGGTCGAAGTGCGCATCTACCCGACCTACAAGGTGGTCGCCGACCTGCGCATGCTGGACACCTACGCCGGGCTGATTCTGCCGCTGATCGCATCGGCCACCGGCACGCTGCTGTTTCGCCAGTTCTTCATGACGGTGCCGGATGAACTGCTGGAAGCCTCGCGCATCGATGGCGCCGGTCCGTTCCGCTTCTTCTGGGATACGCTGCTGCCGCTGTCGGTCACGACGATCGCCGCGCTGTTCGTGATCCAGTTCATCTATGGCTGGAATCAGTATCTCTGGCCGCTCCTGATCACCACCAAGGACTCGATGCAGACCATCGTGATCGGCATCAAGAAGATGCTGGTAACGACGGACGAACTCGCCGAATGGCAGCTCGCGATGGCCACCGCCGTCCTCGCCATGCTGCCGCCGGTCGCCGTCGTCATATTCATGCAGCGGCTGTTCGTGCGCGGCCTGGTCCAGACGGAAAAGTGAAATGGCCAACGTAACGCTGCGCAATGTCCGCAAGACCTATCCCGGCGGCTTCGAGGCCATCAAGGGCATCGATTTCGAAGTTGGTGACGGCCAGTTCTGCGTGCTGGTCGGCCCCTCCGGCTGCGGCAAATCGACATTGCTGCGCATGGTCGCAGGCCTGGAGACCATCACCGGCGGGGAGATCGACATCGGCGGCCGCGTCGTCAACCAGATCGAGCCGGCCGACCGCGACATCGCGATGGTGTTCCAGAACTACGCGCTCTACCCGCATATGAGCGTCTACGACAACATGGCCTATGGCCTGCGCAACCGCGGCACGCCCAAGGACGAGATCGACCGGCGGGTGAAGGAAGCGGCGCGCATCCTCGCCATCGAGGGGCTGCTGGAGCGCCGGCCGAAGCAGCTCTCGGGCGGCCAGCGCCAGCGCGTCGCGATGGGCCGTGCCATCGTGCGCAAGCCGCAGGTCTTCCTGTTCGACGAGCCGCTCTCCAACCTCGACGCCAAGCTGCGCGTGCAGATGCGCGTCGAGATCAAGAAGCTGCAGCGGGCGCTCGGCGTCACCTCGATCTACGTCACGCATGACCAGGTCGAGGCGATGACGCTGTCCGACAAGCTGGTCGTCATGAATGGCGGCCAGGTCGAGCAGATCGGCCTGCCGGCGGACGTCTACAAGAAGCCGGCGAGCAAGTTCGTCGCGCCCTTCATCGGCTCGCCGCCGATGAACATCCTGCCTGGCAC
>DAIMKE010001044.1:0-3036 GCA_036721875.1 Bradyrhizobium sp.
CGACCGCGACCGCATCGGAGCCGCGCTGGCGAGCGGACTAATGGCGCTCTGCAACGCCACTGACGCCTCTTCGGTGCATGTGACGTTCGCCCCCGAGGCCGAGGCGAAGTTTTTGGGCAGCCACGGTTTTCTGCTGCGGAACGACCAGCAATTCCACTGGCACAATAATAACTACGGCAGCTTCGACGATTTCCTGACTTCGCTGAATTCGCGCCACCGCAAGGCGATCAAGCGCGAGCGGCGCGAGGCCGTCGCCGCCGGGATCACGATCCACCATCTGACCGGCAGTGACATCACCGAGGACGCCTGGGACGCGTTCTTTGCGTTCTACATGGAGACCGGCTCGCGCAAATGGGGCCGGCCTTATCTCACCCGCAAGTTCTTCTCGCTGATCGGCGAGAGCATGAGCCGCGACGTGCTGCTGGTGATGGCCAAGCGTAGCGGCCGCTGGATCGCCGGCGCCATCAATTTCATCGGCTCCGACACGCTGTTCGGCCGCAACTGGGGCGCGGTCGAGCATCATCCGTTCCTGCATTTCGAGATCTGCTATTATCAGGCGATCGATTTCGCGATCCAGCGCGGCCTCAGGATCGTCGAGGCCGGGGCGCAGGGCGAGCACAAGCTGGCGCGCGGCTACCTGCCGCAAACCACCTACTCCGCCCACTTCATCGCTGATCCCGATCTGCGCCGCGCGATCGCGGATTATTTGAAGCGCGAACGCGCCTATGTCGCCGAGGTCGGACGTGAGCTGACCGAGCACGGCCCGTTCCGCAAGGCCGCCGACGAGGCTTGACCTCGCGCGGTAAGCGACGTGAAATTGAGATCAAACCCCGAGGAAACAAGCCATGCCCGCCTATGACCCCCAAAACCCCTTCGCAAAAATCCTGCGCGGCGAGTTTCCCTGCCACAAGGTCTATGAAGACGAGCACGTGCTGGCGTTCCTCGACATCATGCCGCGTTCGCCCGGCCATACGCTGGTGATCCCAAAAGCTCCTGCCCGCAACATCCTCGACATCACGCCCGACGATTACGCCCACGTCGCCCGCGCCGCGCACAAGATCGCTGCCGCTGCCATGAAGGCGTTCAAGGCCGACGGCATCACCGTGCAGCAATTCAACGAGCCCGCCGGCGGCCAGGTGGTCTTTCACCTGCACATGCACGTGATGCCGCGCCATGACGGCGTTGCACTATTGCCGCCCGCGAGCCGCAAGGAAGATGTGAAAGTGCTGGAGGACAACGCGACCAAGCTGGTGGCGGCGCTGGCGTAGACGGGCAGTGCTACTCCGTCTCAAAATCCCCAGCCTGCGGCGGCGCCAGCGGCGTGAACTCGCAGCGGTCGGGCTTGACGTCGAGCAGCGGCGTCTCGTCGAGACAGTCGAGGCCGCGCACCAGGATGACGTTGCCTTCGATCTTGACGAACTTCACGATCGATGTGCCGATCGGATTGGGCCGCACCGGCGAGCGCAGCGAGAAGGTGCCGCGGGTTTTCTGGTTGTTCTTCGGGCTCTGCAGCACCAGGTCGCGGCGCGACTGGTGCAGCCAATAGATCACTTCGAGGCTCTCGTAAAAGTCCACGCCCTTGATCGCGGGCACCCAGGGCTCGAAGATCTCCAGCCGGCAGACCGGGCCGTCGAGCCGGCCCTGCCGCGGCGTATCCAGCCGTGATTTCCAGGGCGTGCGGATGCGGCCGACAAACACCAGCCCGGCATCGCGGGCCGGCGGCATATCGACGGTCAGTTCGCCGTCACGGATTTCAGTCTTCGGAACCATTTCCCTAGTCCAGTGAGATGTTGAGTGCCTTTATCACGCCCGCCCACCGCGCGCGATCGGTCGCGACGAAATTGTCGATCTCCGCCTGGCTCTTCGGGCGCAAAGGCAGAAAGCCGACCTTCTCGAGCGAGGCGCGGAACGTATCATCGCCCAGCGCCTTGTGCAGACTGGCAGTCAGTTTTTGCGCGATCTCGTCGGGCAGCTTCGAGGGCGCGGAAACGCCAAACCAGACGCTGACGACGTAATCGGGATAGCCGCTCTCGGCCATGGTCGGGACATCTGGCAAATCGGCAATGCGTTGCGCCGAAGAGACTGCGAGAGGCCGCAACAATCCGCCCTTGACCGGCGGCAACGCGGTGCCAAGCGTGTCGAACATCACCTGGATGTTGCCCGACAGCAGATCGGTCAGCGCGGGGCCTGCGCCCTTGTAGGCGACATGGACCATGTCGACGCCGGCCATCTGCTTGAACATCTCGCCGGCCAGATGAATGGTGCCGCCGGTGCCGGCCGATCCGAAGTTGAGCTTGCCTGGATTCTGCTTGGCGTAGGCCACGAACTCCGCGACCGTCTTGGCGGGCACCGAGGGGTGCACCTCCATGACCACAGGCAGGTCCGTGACCAGCGCCAGCAGGCGGAAATCCTTCACCGGGTCATAGGGCAGTTTTTTGTAGAGCAGCGGGTTGAGCACGAAGATCGACGCCGCCGTGAAGAACAGCGTGTAGCCATCGGGCTCCGAGCGTGCCGCGGTCTCAGCGCCGATCGCGCCCTGCGCGCCGGCCTTGTTCTCGACCACGACCGGTTGCTTCAGGTCGCGTCCGAGATAGTCGCCGACCATGCGGCCGAGCACGTCGGTTGGACCGCCCGCGGCATAGGGCACGATCAGCTTGATCGGACGTGTCGGATATTCCGCCGTGTGGGCGTGCGGTGCCGCCAAGGCCAGACTGCAGGCCAGCGCCGATACTTTCAGCCAGTTCATTTTGTTTTCCTTGGGTTTCCTCGAAGGCCGACAGTAGCGGATTATCCGCCGCCTGCAATCAACCGAGCCACCATTTGCCCGCCAGCATGACGATCTCGCCGCAGGCGACGCCAACGAAGATCGACCGCCGCGTCAGCAGGAAGGCGGCAAAGCCCGCGGCTACCGCGCCATAACGCAGCCAGTCCGGCACGCTGGCGAGCGCGCCCGGCGGCTGCACCAGGATCTGCGCGATGACGCCGGCAAGGATCGCGGTGGCCACCGCCCTCACCCACACCAGGACTTCCGAGCCC
>DAIMKE010001045.1:0-3033 GCA_036721875.1 Bradyrhizobium sp.
CGCCCGCACCGCGGGACGCCAGGCTTCCTCGACCGGCAGCGCCAGCGCCTTGGCGACGGCGTCGATGTAATCGTCCAGGGGTTCGGCTGCCATTTCACTCCCACTCAAACTCTAATGAACCGGCAACGGCGGATGCGGGATCGCCGTCAGCAGTTCCTTCGTATAGTCGTCCTGCGGATCGCCGAGCACGCGTTCGGACGAGCCCTGTTCGACGATACGCCCGCTCCGCATCACGATGACACGATCGCACAATAAACGCACGACATTCAGATCATGCGACACGAACAAATAGCTCATGCCCATCGACGCCTTGAGGTCCTGCAGCAGGTTGAGCACCACCGCCTGTACCGAGACGTCGAGCGCCGCGGTCGGCTCGTCGAGGATCACGAGTTTCGGATGCAGCGCGATCGCGCGGGCGATGCCGACGCGGGCCTTCTGTCCGCCGGACAACTGATGCGGGAAGCGATCGAGCAGATCGACGGGAAGGCCCACCAGGCCGGCAAGTTCCTCGCAGCGTGCGCGAAGCGCGTCGCGTCCCCTGATGTCGCCGAGTTGCAGTATCGGATCGGCGATCGCGCGCGCGGCGGTGAAGCGCGGATTGAGGCTGTCGGTCGGGTCCTGGAACACCATCTGGATGCTCTTGCGCAGCGGCAGCCGCGCAAAGGCCTGCGGCAGGATGGTGCCGATCTCGTCGCCGTCGAACACGATACGGCCCGAGGTCTGATCAAGAAGTCGCATCACCATCATTGACGTCGTCGACTTGCCGCAGCCGGATTCGCCGACAAGGCCTACGCTTTCGCCATGGCCGACGGTGAAGCTGATGCCGTCGACGGCACGGAACTGCTCGGCCTCGACCGGCGGCTTGCGCGAGAACAGTTTTGAGAGCACGGCGGTCGCGCCCTGGCGGGGGTATTCCTTGACGAGCTTTTCGACGAGGAGGAGCGGCGCGGCTTCGCCTTCGACCGGAACTTTCGTGGACGTGGATGCAACCGGTAGCGCGGCCGCCTCTTCCTCCGGCAGCAAGTCCCGCAGCGACACGCCGAGCCGCGGCGTCGCGCGCATCAGCTTCTTGGTGTAGGCGTGGCCCGGATTCGCAAAGATATCGGCCGACTTCGCGGTCTCCACCACGTGGCCCTTCTCCATCACCACCACGCGATCGCAATAGGCGGCGGCAAGGCCGAGATCGTGCGTGATCAGGATGGTCGACATGTTGCGGCGCTTGGTGAGTTCGACGATCAGGTCCATCACCGCCTTCTGCGTGGTGACGTCGAGGCCGGTGGTCGGCTCATCCGCGATCAGAAGCTGCGGATTGCAGGCGAGCGCCAGCGCGATCACGACGCGCTGGCACATGCCCCCGGAGAGTTCGAACGGATAGGCATGATAGCGCTCGCGCGGGCGGGCGATCTTGACCTGCTCCAGCGCCTCGATCGCCTTCTCGCCGCGGTCGCCGACCTGCGACTGCTGTACGTGCTGGCGCAGCACGTCCTCGATCTGGTCGCCGACCTTCCGGATCGGGTTGAGGGCTGCACGCGGATTCTGGAAGATCATCGAGATTTCGCGACCACGCAAATCGCGCATCTGGTTCTCGGTCGCGGCCTTGACGTCGATGCCGGAAAACATCACCGAGCCCTCGGCGATCCGGCCCGCCCGGTCGAGGATGCGCATCACGGCATAGGATGTCACCGACTTGCCGGAACCGGATTCGCCGACGATGCCGAGCGTCTCGCCCTTGGCCACCGAGATGTTGACATGCTGCACGGCTTTGACGATGCCGCGGCGCGTGGTGAATTCGACCGTGAGGTCGCTAACGTCGAGGAGGGGCTGGGCCGTCATGACGGCCTCCGCAAAAACCTCGAAAACAACCCCATGCAAAGTAGACCGGTCAGTTCGTCATGCGCGGGCTTGACCCGCGCATCCATCAAAGAATCAAACCTGCGCTTCGCGCGATGGATTGCCGGGTCAAGCCCGGCAATGACGGGGAAGTAGGATGCTGCAATCATCACGTCCTCCGCTGCGGATCGACGATGTCGCGCAGGCCGTCGCCAAGGAGATTGAAGCAGAACACCGCGAGCATCAGCGCCAGTCCGGGGAACAGCGCGATCCACCATTCGCCCGACACCATGAAGCCGGCGCCTTCGGCGACCATGATGCCCCACTCCGCCGTCGGCGGCCGGACGCCGAGGCCGATAAATGAAAGTCCGGCGGCGTTGAGGATGGCGTAGCCCATGGTCAGCGACATCTGCACGATCATGATCGGCATGATATTCGGCAGAATATGCACCAGCAGAATCCGCATTTCGCCGTTGCCGGAAAGCCGCGCGGCCTGCACGAAACCAGCGTTGCGGCGGACATTGGCCTCGGCGCGGGCGACGCGCGCGTAAAGCGGGAAGTTCACGATCGCTGTCGCGATGATGATGTTCTGCACGGTGTTGCCGAGGGCTGCGACGATGCCCATCGCCAGCACGAACAGCGGAAACGCCATGATGGTGTCGGCGATGCGCCCGACGATGCGGTCGGTCCAACCGCCGAAATAGCCGGCAGCGATGCCGGCAAGGCCTCCCATCAGAAACACCAGCGCCACCGAGGCGACCGCGATGAACGTATCGAGCCGGGTGGCGACGATGACGCGGCTGAAGATATCCCGGCCCAGCTGATCGGTGCCGAACCAGTGCGCGGCCGATGGCGGCTTCAGCGCCGAGGCGGTATCGCTGGCAAGCGGGTCGTAGGGAACGATGTAGGGGCCGAAGATTGCGGCAAACAGGATGATCACCAGCAGGCCGAAGGCGAAGGCGGTAACGCGGTTCTCGCCCAGCACATAACGGGTGTGCTCGAGGATCGCGACAAGTCCCGACGTGCGCGCGGGACCGGCGGGTTCAACGGCAGGCAGAACAGCACTCATCTTCCAACCTCATCCTTCAAGCCGGACTCGCGGATCGATCACGCCGTAGAGAATGTCGATGATCAGATTCAGCAGCACATACATGACGGCCATGGTCAGCACGAAGCCCTGCACCGGCGCGAAGTCCGAGGAGA
>DAIMKE010001046.1:0-3028 GCA_036721875.1 Bradyrhizobium sp.
GCATCCTCCAGGTCCGCAAGCGCGCCGCCCGCGTGGGCCGCAACCCCGCCACCGGCGAGCCGATCCAGATCAAGGCGAGCAAGAAGGTCGCCTTCCGCGCCTCCAAGGAACTCAAGGAAGCCGTCTGACGCCACGCCGGATCCAGGACCACCAAAAGCGCCATTCCGGCACAGCCCCGGAATGGCGTTTTCTGCTATAGAGCCTCTGTTATCGTTCATATCGCTGTGGTCGTCATGCTGGCTTCGCCCCTCGCCTTTACCCACACCGTCACCGAGCGCTTCCTGCGCTATGTCCTGATCGACACCCAGTCGGATCCGGCCTCGCCGACCTGCCCTTCCACGGAGAAGCAGAAGAACCTCGGCCGCCTGCTCGCCGCCGAATTGCAGACGATGGGCGTTGCCGATGCCCATCTCGACGAGCATGGCTATGTCTACGCCACGATCCCGGCCAATACCGACAAGCAGGTTCCGGTAATCTGCTTCTGCTCGCACATGGACACCTCGCCCGACTGTTCCGGAGCGAACGTCAAGCCGCAGATCGTAAAGAATTATCAGGGCGGCGACATCGTGCTGCGACCCGACATCGGTCCGATTGGAGGCCTCCAGGGCGGGCGGGTAGAGGCGCCAGTGATCCGCACCGCCGATCACCCCGCGCTCGCCGACCAGATCGGCCATGACATCATCACGACGGACGGCACCACGCTGCTCGGGGCCGACAACAAGGCCGGCGTCGCCGAAATCATGGATGCGGCGCAATTCCTGATGCAGCACCCGGAGATCAAGCACGGCACCATCAAGATCCTGTTCACGCCCGACGAGGAGATCGGTCGCGGCGTCGACAAGGTCGACCTGAAAAAGCTCGGGGCTGCATTCGCCTACACGATGGACGGCGAAAGCGCCGGCTGCATCGAGGACGAGACCTTCTCCGCCGACGGCGCCACCATCACCATCGAGGGCGTATCGACCCATCCGGGCTTTGCCAAGGGCAAGATGGAGCACGCGATCAAGATCGCAGCCGCCATCGTCGAGCGGCTGCCGAAGGACACCTGCTCACCGGAGACCACCGAGGGCAAGGAAGGCTTTCTGCATCCGATCGGCATTTCGGGAGCGCTGGAGAAAGCCACCATCGGCTTCATCGTGCGCGACTTCACCGACGAAGGGCTCAAGCAAAAGGAAGCGCTGCTCGAATCCATCGTCAAAGGCGTGATGAAAGACTATCCGCGCTCGACCTGGCGAATGGAAGTCACGCCGCAATACCGCAACATGAAGCAGGTGATCGACGGTCATCCCGAGATCGTCGACTACGCCATCGAGGCGATCGAGCGCGCCGGTCTGACACCGGTGCGCGGCTCGATCCGCGGCGGCACCGACGGCTCGCGGCTTTCGTTCATGGGCCTGCCCTGCCCCAACATCTTCGCCGGCGAACACGCCTTTCATTCGCGGCTGGAATGGGTCAGCCGGCAGGACATGGAAAAGGCGGCGGAGACGATCGTACACCTGGCGATGATCTGGGAGGAACGGGCCTGAATCTTCACTGAGGTTCCACCGCGTCAGCGGAGGGTTCGGTCTACAAGCGAGGAGTCCACCATGCGATTGCCTGAAGTCGTCGCCCTGGCGCTTGTCGTTGCAGTCACAGCCTCAATACCGGCGTCTCAGGCGCTGGCCGCTCCGGACTGTCCAAAACTGGTGGAACTTGCGGACTGGGGCGAGAACTCGACCGGCGACATCAGCGTCGCGCCGGGTCAAAGCTGCCTGTTTCCGATCACGATGCGCGGCACTGTCAGCAGCTCGGAAATTTTCAAGAAGCCTTCCTATGGCAAGCTGAAAAAGATCAACCCGACCACGTACGAGTACAAGGCGAAAGCCAGGTACAAGGGAAACGACAGTTTCGCCATCAAGGCGACGGGCCAGGGACCGAGGGCTTCAGGCACGTCGGTCATCACCGTGACCGCGACGATCAAATAGTACTTCGTTATCGCACGGAGATGCGAGTTGCCGTCCGGCAAGCCGCCTTATTGCAGTGTACCCCTGAGCCCTCGGATGCCGCCCGGAGCACCTTGATCCGTGGTGCGTTGGTTCATGGCACCCTGTTCCAAGGCCCCTTGATCCAGGCCCCGCTGGCCGCGGGTCTCGCGGGCGGCATGCGCGCGGACCTCACTCTGGTCGGACGCTGTGATGACGCGAACGGCGATCGCGCCCACCAGAAGCAGTGCGACCATAACCAGCCCGGTCAGGGCCGGAGTTAGCGTCAGATCGGACCAGCGCATCGTCGCCACACCCGTTCGCGTTGTCGCCAGCCCATTGCACCGGACGTAAATGAATCGTCAGGCGATTTGGTGACGCGGTGATGGCGATTATGACGCGCCTACGACGCCCGCGCCGTTACCAGCCAGACCGATGCCGGCAGCAGCACCGCGTCGCCCTTGGCGAACGGCGTCAGCGCTTCGCGAATCTCGTTCGCCGCGGCGGCGGCACGGCTCACCGGGCCGATTTCGAGCGCGCCCTGCACGGCGGCGTCAACACCGCGGCCGATGGCAGCGTCGAGCAACAATGGACACGCCTCCAGCTCGACGCCGGCAAACCCGGCCGCGTCGAGGATGCGGCGGACGCGCGCCTCCGAGGCGAACGCAAACGGCCCGGGATCTTCCGGCCCCTGCGGCGGCAGCTTTGGTACGTGCTTGTAGGCGGCCGCGAGCGGCGCCATGAAGAATGGATTTTCGCGCGGCTCACGCCAGCAGGCGAACGCCAGCCGGCCCGACGGACGCAGCGCTTTGCGCATGTTCGCAAACGACAGCGCGGGATCGGCGAAGAACATCACGCCGAACCGCGACGCCAGCACGTCGAAGCTTGCGGGCTCGAACGGATAGACGGTCGCGTCCGCCAGCACGAAATCGATCGGCAGGTCCTTCGGCGCCGCCTGCCGCGCCCGCTCCAGCATCGGGCCCGAAACATCGACGCCGAGCACACGGCCCGACGGCGCGACCTTTTGCGCGAACGCTATCGTGGTTGCGCCGCTGCCGCAGCCGACA
>DAIMKE010001047.1:0-1848 GCA_036721875.1 Bradyrhizobium sp.
TCTGCGGTGACAGCCACACCTCTACGCACGGCGCGTTCGGCGCGCTGGCGCACGGCATCGGCACCTCCGAAGTCGAGCACGTGCTGGCGACGCAGACGCTGATCCAGAAGAAGGCCAAGAACATGCGCGCGGTGGTCGACGGCAAATTGCCCGACGGCGTCACCGGCAAGGACATCATCCTCGCGATCATCGGCGAGATCGGCACCGCCGGCGGCACCGGCTATGTGCTGGAATACGCCGGCGACGCGATCCGCGCGCTCACCATGGAAGGCCGCATGACGGTCTGCAACATGTCGATCGAGGGTGGCGCGCGCGCCGGACTGGTCGCGCCCGACGAGAAGGCTTTCGAGTTTCTCAAAGGCAGACCGAAAGCGCCGAAGGGCGCCGACTGGGACGCCGCGATGCGCTACTGGGAAACGCTGCGCTCGGATGAGGGCGCGCATTTCGACCACGAGATCCGGCTCGACGCGGCAAAATTGCCGCCGATCGTCACCTGGGGCACCTCGCCCGAGGACGTCGTCTCGATCGCGGGCTTCGTGCCCGATCCGGACAAGATCGCCGATGAAGCCAAGCGGCTGTCGAAGCATCGCGCGCTGAAATACATGGGCCTGACGGCCGGCACCAAGATCACCGACATCAAGCTCGATCGCGTCTTCATCGGCTCCTGCACCAATGGCCGCATCGAGGATCTGCGCGCGGCGGCGAAGATCGCCGAGGGCCGGACCGTCAACGCCCACGTCAACGCGATGATCGTGCCGGGCTCGGGCATCGTGAAGGAACAGGCGGAGGCCGAAGGCCTCGACAAGATCTTCATCAAGGCAGGCTTCGACTGGCGCGAACCGGGCTGTTCGATGTGCCTGGCCATGAACCCCGACAAGCTGTCGCCGGAAGAACGCTGCGCCTCGACCTCGAACCGCAATTTCGAGGGCCGCCAGGGCTTCAAGGGCCGCACCCATTTGGTGTCGCCGGCCATGGCGGCGGCTGCCGCGATCGCGGGGCACTTCGTCGACGTCAGGGAATGGCGTTAATCGCTCATTGCCTAGATAACGAGGCGTTCTTGAAACGCCTCGTTAAGGGCCGTAGCCCAGAATGGGCTCTTGCGAAATGTTCGCGAGGGACCGACCGTGGCGGACAAGCCTGAATACGTCGATATGATCAGCGAGGCGACGCAGCAGTTGCGGCGCCGGTCGATGCCGCGCGTCGTCGAACTCCCGGAAGCGCCCAAGGAAACCTCGCGTCTCAGCCACTGGCCGCCGGACCATTGGGAGCAGTGGAAGATGGAAACGCTGACGCCGTGGCGGATCAAGCCGTGGCGGGGCAAGGACTGGATTTAGGCCAGCGGAATTCACGAGACAGAAAACAGGCGCCCGACCGGGCGCCTGTTTTGCGTTTCATACTCACCAGTATCGGTAACCGTAATGACGATGGCGCCACCAGGGGCGGCAGATCTTGCGCGGCCCGTAATAGGTCCAGACCACACGGCAATAGCGGTGCCGATAGCCATAGGACGGATAGCCGTAATAGGCCGGCGCGACATAGAAGCGTCGATGGAAGTGGCGCCGGTGGTGATGGAAATGAGGCCGGTGGTAGGCGTGACGGTAGCCGTAGCGATAGCCGCCGCCACGGTAGACGGGGGCCGCACGAAAGCCGCCTCCGCGATAAAAGCCGCCTCCGCGATAAACGGGCGCCGCGCGAAAGCCGCCGCGGTGGATCGCCATCCCGCCACCCCTGAACCCACCGCCGTGAAACGCTGGCCCGCCGCCCCTGAAGCCGCCACCGTGAAACGCCGCGCCGCCGCCTCTGAATCCGCCGCCATGAAAGCCGCCGCCGAGTTAAAAGGATTGACCG
>DAIMKE010001047.1:1858-3026 GCA_036721875.1 Bradyrhizobium sp.
CCTCCACCGCCACCGCCGCGAAAGCCGCCGCCACCGTGGCCTCCGCCACGGTGCTGGACTTCGGTCGTCAGTCCATCGGTGGCGTACTTCGCAGCCGGAGCCGTGCCGGGACTTGCGAGCGACATTGCTTCAGCGCGCTGTTGTGACGCAGCCAGCGCAAACACGGCCGCAGCCGTGACGCCCAGACAGCGGACAAGCCCGCGTCCGGCTTCAAATGTTGTCATCGATGAACACTCCCTGACCGGCGACGGCGTCTGAGCCGAATGGCAGCGCTCGTCGCATCCACCTTGCGATCGCTCCCGTTCGTTACGCTAAAGTCACCCACGTGAACGCGTCATGAATGCACCGGCCGCAAAGATGAACGCAAAGTGGCGCGCGGGGATTCTTGCTCACCACCAGGATGGACCGAACCCGATGCCGAAGGTGAACGGCGCCGGCGTCTGATAGGGATACGGCCGATAGTAAGAGGGGCGTCCGTAATAGTAGGGTTGGGCTTTCGGGCGATAGTACCGCCGGTAATGCCGATGCGCGCTGAAATCAGTCGCATCGGACGCGCCGGCATTTTGTATCTTCGCCCGCGGCGCTGCAGAGGCCGCAGTGATCGCTGCCAAACCGGAAAGCATGAGCGTAGCCGCGACGAGAACTGTCGCCATCAGGCTCTTCATCACAGCCCCTTCTCCACATGACCGAGTTGCGCGCAGCAATCTCGCCTGTTTCGTGGCAGCGGCCAAGACGAAAACAGGCCCGCAATGAAGCGGGCCTGTTCCGTGCGTCAAGCTGCCGCGCTCACCAGCGATTCCAGTGGCGATGATGATGGTGGTGATGATGATGACGATGATGCCATCGGTGCCAGCGATGATGGTGATGGTGGTGGCGATGGAAATGATGACGGTGGTGTCGCCAGTGCACTTCCGTCGTCGCCAGCCTGGTATCTTCCTGAACGGCCGCCGCAGCGGCGGGATTGCTGAGCGACAGCGCGTTCGCGCGCTCGATCGGGGCTGCGAGCGCGAGCACTGCGCCAACGGCCGCAAGGCCTAGAATTTTCGTTAACTGCATATGTGGTCTCCTTGGGTCGCCGGGATCACGCCCGCGCCGACCGGCTCCAAAAGAGTGAGCCGCACCGCCGCGACGCAGTTCGCAGACTGATGCGAGCGACTTGAATAGGCTG
>DAIMKE010001048.1:0-3026 GCA_036721875.1 Bradyrhizobium sp.
GTGTACGCGTTCAAATCGTGCGCTTCCGTCGGCATCCTGCCGACCGCTGCGCGGGACAATTCCATCACCTCCTGCGTTCCCTTGCGGTACTTGTCCCAGAGCTGCGACCATTCGCCATACAACGCGCGTTCTTCGGGCGATGTGATCATCGGCTCATAGGTCGCGCGTATCCTGGTGTTGGACTCGATGACTTTCGCCAGCGTCTTTTCCATCGCCTGCTTCTCCTCGATCAACTCCGACAGCATGTGCTCGCGGATCACGTTGCGATAGGTGATGACGCCGGCGCGCAGATCACCCAGCACACGGACGCTCGGCAGCCAGTTCTTCGTGATGTCCACCGTGCTGGCGTTGATGGCGCTCATGTTCTTGACCGCGAGCAGCCCCATCCCCGTCATGGCGACGAGCAGGAAGGCGACCGCGGAGATGATCTTGGTGCGGATCGAGTATTTCGCAAGCATGGCTTGAGTCTCATGATTTTGAGCGCGGGAAACACGCCGGACGGTGACAGGGCGGAAGTTTGCAGAATCACGCGAGCGATGCCCTGCAGGCATCAAACCCGTCACTCCCTGAGGTTGCGTTAACGCGCGGTCGGTAAAATTGCGGGCGCTCGGTCGCGTGCGCCCGAAACAGCCTCGCGAAGCGATCAGCGCATCAGTTCGAGCGCGTCGGAAAAGAACTCCGCCCCGCCGAAATTTCCGGATTTCAACGCCAGCAGCATGTCGCCCCTGTCGGCACCGACGGCACGCAAAACCGGCACGCCTGCAGCGATTTCCGCACCTACGAGGAATCCGGGAATGCGCAGGCGATCGACGACGGCGCCCGACGTTTCGCCGCCCGCGACCACCAGTCGTCGCACGCCCGACTGCACCAGGCCGTCCGCAATATCGGCCATCGCCTGCTCGATGGCATGTCCGGCTGCATCGCGGCCATGCCGGGATTGCAGAGCTGCAACCTGGTCCGGCGTCGAGCTGCTCGCGATCAGGATCGGGCCGCTGCTGATTCGGTCCGCAGCCCAGGCCAGCGCCCGCCGCGCTTCGGCGGTCCCGGCGATGATCTGTTCGGGATCGAGATGCAGCACGGCCATGGTCTTCTCGGCGTTCGCGACCTGCTGCAGGGTCGCCTGCGAACAGCTTCCGGCCAGGCACGCCGCCGGTCCGCCCACCGCTGCACCGGACACCGCCCCCGCCGCACTGGATTTGACCTTGCCGGAGGCAACCAGCGCGCGAGCAAGGCCGAGGCCGAGGCCGGAAGCGCCAACCGACAGGCGGTGATCCAGCGCGACACCGCCGATGGTTTCGAGATCGCGGTCGAACACGGCGTCGATAACAGCGGCGCCAACGCCATGCTTGACGAGGTCGGCGAGACGCCCGCGGACGGCCTCCGCGCCGCGCGAGAGCGTGGCGAGATCGACCAGGCCGACTTTGCTCCGGCTCTGGCGCGCCAGCACCCGCACCAGGTTGGAGTCGTGCATCGGGTTGAGCGGATGGTCCTTCAGCGGGCTTTCGTTCAACGGCACGGCGCCCACGAAAAGGTTGCCCTGATAGACGGTGCGGCCGGTTTCCGGAAAGGCGGGCGTCACCAGCACGATGGCGTCGCCGGAATCGGCGCGCAGCGCGTCCATGACGGGGCCTATGTTGCCCGCATCGGTGGAATCGAAGGTCGAGCAGATCTTGAACAGCACGTGACCGGCGCCGCGGCTGCGCAGCCATTTCTCGGCGGCGCGCGAACGATCGACCGCAAGGTCAGCTGCGATCGAGCGGCTCTTGAGCGACACCACCACCGCATCGACCTCAGGCAGTTCGAGGTCGTCGGACGGCACGCCGATGGTCTGCACCGTACGCAGACCCTGACGGGTCAGCGTGTTGGCGAGGTCGGAAGCGCCGGTGTAGTCGTCGGCAATGCAGCCCAAGGACAGTTTCACGGCTTCACTCCGGCATAGGGCTTGAACCAGCCGAGGCCGTCGGTGGTCTTGGCCCGCGGATTGTATTCGCAGCCGACAAAGCCGCCATAGCCGAGCCGGTCGAGCTCAGCGAACAGGAACGGATAGTTCAGTTCCTCGCCATCCGGCTCATTGCGCGAAGGGATGCTGGCGATCTGGACGTGGCCGATGATCGGCATCATCTCGCGCAGCCGCATCGTGACGTCGCCATGAATGATCTGGCAATGATAGATGTCGAACTGCAGCTTCAGGTTCGCAATCTTGAGCTCGGCGATCAGGTCGCGCGCGAAGTTGAAATCGTTGAGGAAGTAGCCGGGCACGTTGCGGGCATTGATCGGCTCGATCACGACGTCGAGGCCATGCGGCGCATAGAATTCCGCCGCCCACGCCACTGATTTGTAGAACTGCTCGACGGCCTTCGCATCGCTGCGGCTGGCGATGCCCGCCATCAGATGCAGACGCTTGACGCCGGTGGCCTTGGCATAAGGAAGCGCCGTCTCGAGGCTTCGCTTCAGATCGTCGAAGCGATCAGGCAGCGCGGCAAAACCCTTTTCGCCGGCGTCCCAATTGCCTGGCGGCAGGTTGAACAGCGCCTGCGTCAGCCCATTGCGCTTCAGCCGCTCGCCGACCGTTTCCGCCGGATGGTCATAGGGAAACAGGAATTCGACTGCCGTAAAGCCCGCCTTCGCCGCCGCATCGAAGCGGTCGAGGAACGGCACTTCCGTGAACATCATGGAGAGATTGGCGGCAAAGCGCGGCATCGAACGTTCCCTTCCTGATCTCGTTGCTATTTCGGCTCGCCCGGCAGATGCGTGCCGGTGACACGGGCATACATCCGCGCGACGGATGCGTCGTCGTCGCGTCCCATGCCGGATGCGGCGGTCATCAAGAACATCTGCAGCGCGGCGGCGGACACCGGCACCGGGAATTTTTGCGAGCGCGCCATGTCCTGGATGATGCCGAGGTCTTTCACAAAAATCTCCACCGCGCTGCGCGGCGTGTAATCGCCGTCGAGCACATGCGGCATGCGGTTCTCGAACATCCAGGAATTGCCGGCGGATGCCGTGATCACCTCATAGACCTTGCG
>DAIMKE010001049.1:0-3026 GCA_036721875.1 Bradyrhizobium sp.
GTGCTCTTGTATGCGTGTATGCCCAAGCCGAGACCGCGTGCGTGCTCATCAGCCTGAACGCCGTTGTCTCCCGCTCCTCAAGGTGAAACTAAAGCACCCGCTTCGCTCCCGGGATTGTTCGCAAGGCCGCCGTTACACCCCAGCTCAACAGAACTGTGAACACGAATGCGGTCAGGGCCTTGGCGATCGCAGGGACATCGAAGTCAAACAGCCAGTATTGGATCCAGAGCACGATCGGGTAGTGCACCAGAAACATGCCATAGGCATGTGCCTGCATCCAATCTAGCACGCTAAAGCCCGTGCGTTTGAACCTCAGAAAGTAGCCGAAGATTGCAAATAGAATGGCCGCACTGAACGTCACGAAGAACAGGCCGTAGCTCGCCTCATACCAATCCGGCAGCCATACCGGATTTCCGAGGATTTCAAGCTTGACGTAAATAAGCACCCACAACAGACAGTAGGGGACGAGCGCTGCGACGATCCAGCCCCGGCCGCTTTTGGCGAGCCGGCCATCCGCACTTAGCAGACCGCGATCGAGGTTCGCGGCGCCCACGCCCGCCCCGATGAGGAAGTAGGCAGGATATAGTAGAACGCGGCTGGCCTGCAGCGAGAGCGGTCCAATCTCAACCAGCGTCCCGCTCCAAAATAGAGCCGCATCGGAATGTAGACGACCGCCGTAACAGCAAGCACCAGAATGAAGAATTCGGTCGGTCGCCTATAGCCGCGCACCGCCAGCCGGTTGATAGGATCGAGCAGTTTGGGTGAGAGATGAAACAGGAAACAAGCTGCCAAGTCAAAAGCGAGCAGCACCCAGATGAACCAGATCGGTCCGCTTGGCCATGGCCCGACTGTGATTGTGTTCCACCAGAAGGAAAGAAAGCTCGCGTCTGGGCGCCGGCGCAGTTCGATCGCGAAATACGCAATCGGAATGATGGTGAGTACGCCGATCACAAACGGCAGGCCAAGCCGAAATAGCCGGTCGCGCAGGAAGACCTGCAGCTCTTTGTGGGCGAGGCTCGGCCATACGAACAGGCCTGACAGGAAAAAGAACGTCGCCATGAAGAAGCTGTCGGTGGCGAGCACGACGATATCAAAGCCGATCCACGACTTAGCGTCGGTATGACCGAAATAGGTGTAGGCAATCACGGAGTGGTGCAGAAGCACCATCAGCATCAGAAACGTGCGCGCGCGATCCACCGCGACGTCGCGTAACTTATCGCTCGCGGCCTGCACATTCGCAACCACCGCCGCCTGGAAGCTCCTTCTTATGCGTGCGCTCCGGCCAGCTGGCGATCATCAAAAGTTGCCGGCGCGAACCTGATCTTATGATTGATATCTCCCCCACCTTGCAACCGCTTGATGTAGGTCAAGATTCCAAGACAACAAAATCGCGCCTGCCGTCCCGAACGGGAGACTTTCGAGAGTTTAGACCCACCACAGAATCACCGACAGAGTGTTCGGTGTTTGCGTACGACCGCCCCTCCTTCGTCTGTGAGACTGATAGGGCGTTTGACAGTTCGTCGCTAGACGTCGGAAATACCTCCACTGATCTACGGCGTCAAAACGGACTTGGGTGACGTTCTCAGGTCGGGCGTCCCTATCGAGGCCTCGGCTCGCGTCTGTGAGCCGCGTCGGCCTCGCGATCCTCGGTGACGACTTGCCAAGCAGCTCGCTCGCTACGGCGCAATCTGAGGCGCGCGTCGCGAGCGGCTGCGCTCCAGCTACACCACCAGCTGGGCACGACCTCGGACACAAGGCGCTCAAGCAGCTAGGCCCGCGACGACGAGCAGCAGCAAGCCGCCGGCGACATTGTTTTCGCGGGCTTCGAGGGCGACGAGCTCAATGAATTTATCACCCGCCTGGCCTCGGTGAGACGGCGGCTCAACAAGGCACGGCTAAGACTGGCGCTCGAGTTAAGAGCCCCTCGTCTACGCCGCCATCAGTTGTAACGCCTTCATCTCCCTCGCAAGCTTCGCAGGGCTGCTGCAAGACCAAGCGCGCTCATAAGCGGCGCGACGTTTGATCATTCTGTCGTCGGACCGGATGCGCCGGACCCGGGAACAGCGATACCTCTCGCGCGCGGCCAGACCAGGTGGTCGACCTGCCATCTTAAACCCGTCAATTTCATCTCGAATTCGATATTCGGATATTGCGGCTCGTTCATCCTCAGTGCCACTAAGAAGCGCGTCGGGGCCCGGAAGAACGCGTAGCTCGTTGCCTCCCACAACGTGCTCGATCGGCCCGATCTTCGTGCATCCGAATACCAGGCGATGAGTCCGGACGGCGAGATGACGCGGTCGGCTACGGGATCGAATACATATGGACTTAAGGCCAGCGCGAAAGCGGCGCCAATCGCTTCCGGCCCGCTTGCGCCATAGGCCTGCGTTGCGAGCGACGTCGTAACGTCCGCCTTCAGCTGCGTCCGAACGCTCGGCCAGTCGATCAGTTCTGCAACCACGCGAGTATCGCTGGCTTCCAGTGCCCGATCAAGCCGATACAGGGTCACATACGGATAGGATAAATAACTCGCGAGCAAAGTGCCGAGAAGCACATATGCCACCGTGCGGCGGCGAATGTGCCGGTGCGCCGCTATCACCTCGGTCTCCAGGTATGCCATGTCGATCTCCCGTCGCAGCTTCGCCACCTGTTCCGGTCCCCAGCAGGACCATTAGGTTGCCATGCAAGCCCGTGACGTGTGTTGATCTGTCTCAAACCTAGAAGAATGGGATCGCCATCGTGATTGATCACGCGGGATTGGTGGAGAATTCGAGTTCTTGGTCTTCGTTGCCCGGACAGCGGACTTTGTCTTTCTCCGATCGCATCAATAGGACGAAATGGCCGTGAGCTCTTGATTCAGATGACGCCCGTCGTTTTCTGTGCGGACCGATTGATAGGTCGTTCGATCTGTACAACCATTGCTTTTCGGACCGTCACAACCCGTCGAGGAATAAATGGCATTCAAGTTCAAGGAGGTGTTCTCGAGCGCGCAGGCCGCGCTGAGCGCTGACCCTGCCCAAGCGTTAGCG
>DAIMKE010001050.1:0-3016 GCA_036721875.1 Bradyrhizobium sp.
CAGCCTGCAGGACCTGCACGCCGTTACCGATGCCGTCGAGGAGATTGTTGATGTCACCGGCGCGCGCATCGAGCGACGACGCAGTGAAGAAGTTGGTTGGATTGTCGAGGGCCGAGTTGACCTTCTTGCCGGTGGCAAGGCGATTCTGCGTGGTGGCGAGCAGATCGGCGGTCGACTGCAGCGAGAGGAGGTTCTGGCGAACCGACGACGAGAGAACAATACCTGACATTACTCATATCCTTCTGGATGAACACTGTTGACGCAACGCCGCAACTTTCACTGGGCGAGGATGCCACACTGGTCGTCTCACACTACGCATTCGTTAATTCGACTGTCCGTACTGATACGCCCGGCCCGGAAAATGGCGACTACTGGCATTTATGGTAAACAGAACATTACCGGCGCGCAGTGCTTGCGCGCGAGGTGCTGCACCGGCAATTGCGACGTGCAGCCGCTGCCAACCCGGCAATCATCCGCGCACGCGAAGAGTTCGTTCGAGCGCCGCCCGGAGTCCGGATACGATGTGTCCGGCCGCGGCATGCCACCGGTGAAGCGTCCTCGCGGACGCCAGTCTCCGCCGAACGACCATTCACGCTTCCGTGAACCAACCGACAGCATCGGCAACCTATGTCCATCGGCCAATTTTCCTTGCCAAGGATATGAGCAAGGATCATCCTGTGGTTCGGATCGTATGTGCCAGGCGCCAGAGACCGGCTTTGCCCATAAGGCAGGAGACTGCTTTGGATTCAGCCCCTCGATCACCGAATGGATTTTTGTCCTCGCTGACGGCGGACGACTTCGAATTGATCCGCCCGCACCTTCGCAGCGCCGACCTCGGCCAGGACATGGCGCTGATCGAAGTCGATGAAACGCTCAAGCGGGCCTACCTCCCTCACCGCGGCGTGATTTCACTCGTCGTCAAGCTTGCGCGCGGCGAACATGTGCAGATTGCGATGGTCGGCCGTGACAGCATCTTCGGCGCATTGTCGGCGCTCGGCGACGCTGTCGCACTGAACAGCGCGGTGGTGCTGGTACCAGGCGTCGCCTCGACGATCGACCTCGACCAGCTTCGTTACGCCGCCGACCAGAGCGCGACGTTGCGCACGGCACTGGTGCGCCACGGCCTGGCGGTCTACGCGCAGGTCCAGCAGACCGCGGGCTGCAACGCCTCGCACACGGTGGAGTCCCGACTGGCGCGGTGCCTGCTGCACACGCGCGACCTTTCCGGAAGCGACAAGCTCGTGCTGACCCAGGAAGCGATGGCGCAGATGATCGGCGCGCGCCGCAACAGCGTGTCGCTGGTCGCCAACACGCTCCAGCAGGCGAACTTCATCCATTACAGTCGCGGACATATTGAGATCACCAATCTGGACGGCCTGATCAAGACGTCCTGCGAGTGCTATGGGATGGTAAAGGCGCAGTACACGCGATTGCTGCGTCCGCGCATTCATTGCGTGGCCGCTTGACCGCCCACTCGCTCGAGGGCGATGATATTTAACCGCACTGATGCGCATCCAGCCGGTCTTTCACCCTGGAATTGCGGCAATCGCAGCGCCTCACCGTACAACTACGGTTAAGCGTGACAATTCGCAGCGCTTCGGCGGGGGGCGGAATTAACGCACTGTTCAATGAGCCCTGATAATTGTCACCGTGCTGACGGGTGCGGTTTTTTCAAACTCCTTCGCGTGCTACGCGCATTCACCTGTGTTCAGCGACCTGTTATCTGCGCGGAGTGCGGACATGGCTTTTGATTTGTCGATGCCGATCCTGGTGGTCGATGACTACAGCACCATGATCCGCATCATCCGCAACCTTCTCAAGCAGATCGGGTTCGAGAATGTCGACGATGCCAGCGATGGATCGGCGGCGCTCGCCAAGCTGCAGAGCAAGCGATACGGGCTCGTCATCTCGGACTGGAACATGGAGCCGATGACCGGCTACGAGCTGCTCAAGGAAGTCCGCGCCAGCCCGGAATTCTCCAATACGCCCTTCATCATGATCACGGCGGAATCGAAGACCGAGAACGTCATCGCAGCGAAGAAGGCCGGCGTGAACAACTACATCGTCAAGCCGTTCAACGCGGCGACGCTGAAGACCAAGATGGAAGCCGTCTTTCCCGGATAGACCCGGTTGACGCCACGGCGCACAACGCGCGCCTTGGAGGCCCCCCTCCGCATCGAGTCATTCTCGCGGGCCGCCGCGTGTAGCCGACTGGCCTGCATCGATCCGTCATGCGGGCTTTCGTCGCCACCTCCGCGCCGCTCCGCTGCGTGCATCAGCCGTACTTCTACGGTCAGGGATTTTCACGGACGGATAACATTGACGAACGATAGTGGCGTGGACGAAGGGGGTTCTCTCATGTTCACGTTTAAATCGAGCGATCAGAAGGAAGTGCGGCGTTTCCGGATCGCCCAGTTCAATGGCAGGACCGCAACCGCGCGTTCAGGCGGATCGGCAGTCACCGGCTACGTTCGTTCGATCGTGGAAATCAAGGCAAGCACCCCGGCAGCCTGGACCATCACCATCATTCCGGAACAACCCAAGCCGACCGTGCTCTCGCGGCCCGCGCCTCGCGTACACTCCTACGCGGAAGATCACTGCTGAGGCTGGGACGGACCGCCGCGCTGATTGGAAAAAGCGAGACGCGGCCCTGCGCCGGACAACCGCGCAGGGCCGTTTCGACATCTGACAGAAATCAGGCGGACTGCAGCAGCGCCTTGCGAACGAGGTCCGCGGTATTGCGGGCACCGAGCTTGCGCATGGCCTCGGCGCGGTGGCTCTCGAACGTCCTGGGGCTGATATTCATGCGCAAGGCGCCCTGCTTGTTGGAACAGCCCTCGCTGATCAGGTTCAGCACCTCGCGCTCGCGCCGGGTCAACGGCTTCTGGCCGGACTCGGACGCCAACATCACGCGCGACTTGCGGTCAGCGTCCCTGCCGCGAGCGGCCAGGCTCTCCGCATTCGGCTTGCCGTCGCCCTGCGCCGCCGGATGAGCGGCCGACATCTGCTTGACCAT
>DAIMKE010001051.1:0-3014 GCA_036721875.1 Bradyrhizobium sp.
CCGCTGGCCTTCCTGTTCGATGAACCGCTCTCCAATCTCGACGCAAAGCTGCGTGTCCACATGCGCGCAGAGCTCGCCGAGCTGCATCGCCGCCTCAAGGCCACGTTCGTCTACGTCACGCACGACCAGGCCGAGGCGATGACCATGTCGAGCCGGATCGCCGTCATGATGGGCGGTGAATTGATTCAGGCGGGGACGCCCGCAGAGATCTACAACGACCCCGGCGATATCCGCGTCGCCGAATTCATCGGCAGCCCCAAGATCAACGTCCTACCCGGCCGGATCCGGAAGGACGGCGGCGTCGATGTGTTGGGGACAGGCCTGAAGCTCTCGTCCAGTGCGGCGGCCGGCGAATGCCGCGTCGCCGTCCGCCCGGAGCGGATCGACCTCGGCACAGGGCCGTTCACCGGAACCGTCGTCCATCTGGAGAATCTCGGTGCCGAGGCATTCGTGCATCTTGCGATCGCAGGCAGCGGGCTGCGCCTGATCGCGCGGCTCGCGGACGTCAGGCATTTGCCTGCGATGGGCGGCTCCGTCACCTTTGGCTTCGCACCCGACGCGGTGCGGATCTTCGATCCGGCCGGGAAGCGGATCGAGCTCAGACTGGAGCAGGCCGAGCGCGTCCGTGAGCCCGCCCATGTCTGACGGCTCCATGACCTTTGACGCGGCCATCGCCCCCGCAGGCGTGACGCGGCGCACGGTGCCGGCCCACGGCAGCCGGCGGACATACTCCGCTTACGCCCTGGTGACGCCGGCCGCGGCGCTGATGCTGATCATGCTGCTTGGTCCGCTCGCCGGCGTGATCGCGCTCTCCTTCACCGACTATCAGCTCGGCGCGCCGCATTTCTCCTGGATCGGCCTTTCCAATTACCAGGACCTGTTCGCCGACAAGGTGTTCTGGACCGCGCTGCGCAACACGCTGGCTTACGTCGTGATCGTGGTGCCCGGCGCCGTGATCGCAGGACTTGCGATCGCGCTTCTGATCCAGAGCGGCACCAGCCTGCGCAGCCTCTACCGTACCATCTATTTCCTGCCCGTCATGGCGACCCTGATCGCGATGGCAGTCGTGTGGGAGTTCATGCTGCACCCGCAATTCGGACTGGTGAACGGGGTGTTGCGCGGCGCGGGCCTGCCGGCCTTCGCCTGGCTGCAGGACCGCAGCACCGCCCTCTATGCGCTGTGCGCGATCGGCATCTGGCAGGCGGTCGGCTTCAACATGGTGCTGTTTCTCGCCGGCCTCGTCTCCATCCCCAAGCAGCTCTACGAGGCGGCCGAGATAGACGGCGCGTCGAGCGGCTGGGCCCGCTTCCGCCTCGTGACCTGGCCGATGCTGGGGCCGGTCACGACCTTCGTCGTCGTGATCTCCGGCATCCGCTCGTTCCAGGTGTTCGACACCGTGCACGTATTGACCAAGGGCGGCCCGTCGAAATCCACCGAGGTGCTGATCCACACCATGTACACGGAAGGATTTGAGTTCTTCCGCTCGGGATACGCCGCGGCGATCACCGTCGTTTTCCTGGTCTTCGTTCTCCTGCTCACTCTGGTCAAATCGAGGCTCGCCGATCGCGGCGTGCACTACTCATGAGCTACGCGCATCCCATCCCGTTCCGGGCGATCCTCCGCCACGTGCTCCTGATCGCGGGCGCCGCGATCATGCTGGCCCCCTTCATCTGGATGATCTCGACCGCGTCCAAGCCGCAGACCGAGATCTTTTCCAGCGAGCTGCACCTGATCCCGCATCAGTTTGCTCTGATGGAGAACCTGCGCGAGGCCTTCGCCAAGGCCAATCTGCTGCGCTTCCTGCTCAACGGCGTCATCGTCACCGTCTCGATCTTCGTGCTGCAGGTCATGGTGGCGTTGCCGGCGGCCTATGCGCTCGCAAAGCTTCGCTTCCTCGGCCGCGAGACGCTGTTTGCGCTCGTGCTGTTCGGGATCCTGATCCCCCCGCAGGCAACCGCGATCCCCGTCTTCCTGATGCTGCACAAGGCCGGCCTGCTCGACAGCTATGCCGCGCTCGTCCTGCCGTTCACGATCTCGGTCTTCGGCATCTTCCTGATGCGCCAGTTCTTCAAGACCGTGCCCGACGATCTCGTCGATGCCGCGCGCATGGACGGCATCTCCGAATTCGGCATCGTCTGGCGGGTGATGCTGCCGGCCGCGATCCCGGCCGTGACCGCCTTCGGAATCTTCTCCGTGGTCGCGCATTGGAACGACTATTTTTGGCCGCTGATCGTGCTCAACAGCGAGCAATTGCGTACGCCGCCGCTTGCGGTCGCGCATTTCCGCAACAACGAGGCCGGCACCAGCTACGGCCCGCTGATGGCGGCGGCGATGGTGATCATCGCGCCGCTCGTCATCGCTTTCCTCTTTGCCCAGCGCCGTTTCATCGAGGGCATCACCCTGACCGGGATCAAGTAACTGCGCCACCCCAACCAAGGAGTCTATCCATGCTGAAGACCATCATCGCCGCGGCGGCTCTGTCGCTCGTGGCTGGATCTGCGCTCGCGCAGGCCCAGACCGAGATCGTGATGCAGTATCCCTATCCGGAGCTGTTCACCGAGACCCACAAGCGCATCGCCGAGGAGTTCGCCAAGGTGCACCCGGAGATCAAGGTCACCATGCGGGCACCCTACGAATCCTACGAGGACGGCACACAGAAGGTGCTGCGCGAAGCCGTGACCAACCAGATGCCTGATGTATCCTTCCAGGGCCTGAACCGCATCCGCGTCCTGGTCGACAAGAACATCCCGGCCCCGCTCGACGGCTACATCGCGGCCGAGAAGGATTTCGACAAGCAGGGCTTTCACCAGGCGATGTTCGACATCGGCACCGCCAGCGGCAAGGTCTACGCCCTTCCCTTCGCGATCTCCCTGCCCATCGTCTACGTCAATCTCGACCTGGTGAAGCAGGCGGGAGGCGATGTGAACAACCTGCCCAAGAGCTGGGACGAGCTGATCGCGCTCGCCAAGAAGGTCAAGGCGCTCGGCAACGACACCAACGGCGTCACCTATGCC
>DAIMKE010001052.1:0-3012 GCA_036721875.1 Bradyrhizobium sp.
GTCTTGACCCGCCCGTCCATCATCTCGGGAAAGCCGGTGAGGTCGGAGACGTCCTGGACCTTGAGCCCGGCCGCCGCGATCGCCTTCGCGGTGCCGCCGGTGGAGACCAGCTCGACGCCGTGACCGGTGAGCGCCTTGGCGAATTCGATCAGGCGGGTTTTGTCGGAAACAGACAGTAGAGCGCGGGTAACGCGGCGGGTCTTCTCGGTCATGGGCAAGGTCCTCTGTCAGGGGATGCTTATGCCCAGGCGCGCGGCGATCAATCCCGCGCTTCCCGATGGTGCTCCATCCAAAGTCGCCAGTCGCGCGAGAGCCGGCTGGGTAGCAGCTTTTGACGGGGCCCACAATGGGGCGGGAGCGCCAGTTCCAACGTGTCCCGTACGCGCATGACGGATTTTCTACAACGGCAATTCGGGCTCGCGCTTGGCGGCGCGGCGGGCGGAGTTGCCGGACGCCGTCGAGCGCACGAAGCTCCAGCGCACGGAAGCCGCGTGCCGTGAATCCTGCCGGATCACGATCTGGGCGGTACGGCGCGGGCCGTCATTGCCGGCCAGGAAGACGCTGTCCTCGAGATCGACCTTGTCGTCGAGCGCCTCGAAGGTCCAGACGTCGCGGTTGGGCAATACCAGCATGACGCCGCGCCCGTCGCTGAGACGGCTCGCCTTCACCGAAGGATGCAGGTGAAATCGCACGGCATAATCGGTGTCGGAACCCTTGATCCGCGATCCCGGCGCCGGCGCCACGGTGTCCTCGCCATCGAGCCTTCCGCCGTCATGAGAGATCATCAGCACCCGGCGATGCGCGACGCCGAATCGCGACAGGTAGCCGTCATGCGACGTGGTCAGGAGGTCACCGCCGCTCACGACCTCGCGGTAGCTTTCGACGTTGGTGGGGCCGCTGACGACGGGCGAACCCTGCAGCAGCCGCTTCATCGCCGACAGTTCCACGAACTGGCACGAGGAGGTGTCGTGATAGGTCAGGGTCGAATGCGCTGCGGTGCTGCGCGCGAACGCGCGCCAATTGTCACGCCCGGTCGAGGGCATTCCGCAATTGACGACGATCCGGCTCGCTCCGGAGGACAGTTCGAAGGAGAGGCAGCCGGCATGCGCGTCCTGGCTGACATTCGCCGGCGGTGGCGGGCCGGTGTCCATGATCACCGTCGTCGTGCCGGCATCGAGGCGCTGAAAGCCGGTGTGCGACATGTTCGCCATCGGCACGCCATGGGTGTCGTCATACGCGAGCAGCGTCGCCACCAGGTCGGACGGCGCGCTGCTCATGCCGTTGAACAGCGCAAAGCTGCCGTCGCCGTGACGGAAGAACCGCAGCATCGGCATCATGCGGTCGATCGCATTCAGCAGTGCGGGCGGCGGCGCGATGTTGCGGGCGGCAAAGGTCTGGCGCAACGGCAGCATGTCGCTGAGCAGTTCGACCAGCGCGCCGGGATTGCGCGAGATGTGCCCGCCGTCGGGAAGGATCTGCCGCTGCAGTTCCTCGGAAAGCCGCTTGGTGGCGGCGCGGATCAGGTTGGCCTGATTGGCGAGGCAAAGCGAGGCGTAGCAAAGCGCGATCAGCACCTGCAGTCGCGGCACGCCGTCGGCGATGTCGAGCATCGTGTAGCGCAGATAGCGGATCTCGCGGGTCAGCCCGCGCAGATATTTGCGATAGAATTTTCCGTCGGTATCGCCGAGCACCAGCGGCGCCTGCGAAAGCAGCGAGATCACGCGGCGCGACAGCACGTCCGGGCGGCGTTCGAGCGGCCGTCGGCGCCCCGGATTCGAGATCCAGTCGTCGACCAGCGAACGGGCGTTGGCGCGGGTCAGCGCGGTGTCGGCGGCGCGAAGGTGCCGCAGCCATCCGAAGCCGAGCAGTGCCACCTCCCAATCTTCGGACGGCGGCTCAAGGTCGAAGATCGACCGGCCGTGGCAGGTCACGATCTTGCCGGCGAACACGAAGCGGCCGGCGTAGATCTCGGCGGCGCGGGTGGCGTCGGCGGTACGCAGGTCATGGGGGGCGATGATCAGCCGGTCGGCCCGGCCCGGCCAGATCCGCGACACCGTCACCGTGGCGCTACTGGCGCGCGCCATCACGGTCCGCGCGGAGCGGCTCATGATAAGCGTCGAGATGCGTCTGCGTTGAGCGACCGACACGCCGTGCCTTAGCCTGGGAGGGAGGGTATTCCGACGCGCCCTTTTAATCCGGAAACGCGGGGATGACACCCTCTTGAAAGCGGGCGAATCACCTCAGGATGGCAGATTCTGGTTTAAAATCAGGATTTAACCAGCCGGGCGGCGTAAAATCCATCCAATCCGCCAAGCCGAGGGTCGGCGTGCGGCAGATGGCAGGGCAGGGTACGCAAATCGCCATCCGGGGTCACGATCTCGCGGAGGCCTGCGACCTCGCCTGGGTCGACCGGCACGCGCCGAATCCCGGACTCGGCGGCCAGCAGGGATGCGATGGCCTGCTCGCCTTCCTCCGGTTCCAGCGAACAGGTGCAATAGACCAGCGTTCCGCCCGGCTTGAGCAGGGCGACCGCGTTCTGCAGCAGCCGCTTTTGCAGGGCCGATAGCGCGGCAATGTCGCCTTCCTGCCGCAGCCAGGCCACGTCAGGATGACGCCGGATGGTGCCGGTCGAGGTGCAGGGCGCGTCCACCAGCACGCCGTCGTAACCGCCATCGGCTCCGCCGGGCCATTCGGCGGCATCGGTCACCACGGTATCGGCGTTGAGCGAAAGCCGCGCAAGATTGTCGCGCAGCCGCGCCATTCGCGCCGGCGAGCGGTCGACCGCAGTGACATGCGCGCCGGCGTGCGCCAGTTGCGCGGTCTTGCCGCCGGGCGCGGCGCAGAGATCTACGATGGCCTTGCCGCTGACGTCGCCGAACAGCCGGGCCGGCAGCGCGGCGGCGGCGTCCTGCACCCACCACTGACCTTCGCTGAAGCCGGGCAGCATCGTCACCGAACCCTGCAGCAGCGTGCGCACGGTTCCGGTCGGCAGCGTCTCGCCGTGCAGGCGGG
>DAIMKE010001053.1:0-3011 GCA_036721875.1 Bradyrhizobium sp.
GCCGAGGCCAAGGTCAAGCAGGACCTGGTCGCCGCACAGCGGCGCAAGGAGGAAATGATCAAGCTCGCCGACGATTTCGAAGGCGCGGTCGGCGAGATCGTCGAGACCGTGTCGTCGGCCTCGACCGAACTCGAGGCCTCCGCGAGCACGCTGACGATGACGGCCGAGCGTGCCCAGGAATTGACGACGATGGTGGCAGCGGCTTCCGAGGAAGCAACCGCCAACGTGCAATCGGTGGCTTCGGCGACGGAGGAGATGGCGTCATCGATCACCGAGATCAGCCGTCAGGTGCAGGAATCGGCGCGAATGGCCAATGAGGCCGTCGACCAGGCCCGCACCACCAATGAAAGGGTGAGTGAATTGTCGAAGGCTGCGGCCCGCATCGGTGCCGTGGTCGAACTCATCAACACCATTGCCGAGCAGACCAATCTGCTGGCGCTCAACGCCACCATCGAGGCGGCGCGTGCCGGCGATGCCGGCCGCGGTTTCGCCGTCGTGGCTTCCGAGGTGAAGGCGCTGGCGGAACAGACGTCGAAGGCGACGGGCGAGATCGGCCAGCAGATCACCGGGATCCAGGCCGCGACCCAGGAGTCGGTCGGCGCGATCCAGGCGATCAGCACCACCATCGAGAGGCTGTCCGAGATTTCCTCGACCATTGCCGCCGCCGTGGAGGAGCAGGGCGCTGCGACCCAGGAAATCTCCTGCAACGTGCAGCAGGCGGCGCAGGGCACGCACCAGGTTTCGTCCAACATCACCGACGTGCAGCGGGGAGCCGGCGAGACCGGATCGGCGTCCTCGCAGGTGCTCTCGTCGGCCCAGTCGCTGTCGTCGGACAGCAACCGCCTCAAGCTCGAGGTCGGCAAATTCCTCAACTCGGTGCGGGCGGCATAGAGTCGCGGCTGGACCGGTCCGATAAACCGGAAATTCAGTATATCTACTGAGCATCCGTTAACGGGAAGCGAGCGGTCGATCCGTACGATTCCGCGCATGGCCGGGCAGTGCCCTCGGTGCGCGGAGATCAAGCATGGTTGGAATGATACGTCAGGCCAGGATGACCGTTGGCCGGAAAATCTATGCCCTCATCTGTCTCAGCTGCGTCGGGCTGCTGGGCATTACCTTCCTCGGCTCGAGGGAGATGGCGTCGGGCCTGCTTCAGCAGAAGCAGATCGAGCTGCAGCACCTCGGCGAGGTGGCGCTGGGCATCGTCAAGGAAGAGCACGCCGCCGCGCAGAAGGGCGATATCTCGGCCGCTGACGCGCAGAAGCGCGCGATGGCGCGGGTGGCGGCGCTGCGCTACGGCAGCAACGACTATTACTGGATCAACGACATGCATCCGAAGATGGTGATGCATCCGATCAAGCCCGAAATGAACGGCAACGATCTCTCCACCTACAAGGACCCGAACGGCAAGTTCCTGTTCGTCGATTTCGTCGACACCGTCAAGAAGAGCGGTGCGGGCTTCGTTCCCTACGAATGGCCCAAGCCGGGCTTCGAAAAACCCCAGCCCAAATTGTCCTATGTGGTCGGCTTCGCGCCGTGGAACTGGGTCATCGGCACCGGCGTCTACATCGACGACCTGAACGCGCAGACCTGGGCTTCGACCCAGCGATCGCTGATCGCGGCTGGACTGATCGTACTGTTCGCGGTGGCGATATCGATGCTGGTAGCTCGCAGCATCACCGGCCCGTTGCGGCACATGACGGCGGCCATGAACGATCTCGCCAGCGGCAATCTCGCCGTCGAGGTGCCCGGTATCGGACGCGGCGACGAGGTCGGCGAGATGGCCAAGGCCGTCGAGATATTCAAGGACAATGCGGTTGCGCGGCAGGCGCTCGAGGCCGAGCAACGCGAAGCGGCGACCCGCGCGGCTTCAGGCCGCAAGGCGGACATGAACAAGATGGCCAGCGACTTCGAGGCGGCGGTCGGTCAGATCGTCGAGGCCGTATCGTCGGCGTCGAGCCAGCTCGAGGTCTCGGCGGGCACGCTGACGACGACGGCGGATCGTGCGCGGCAACTCACGGCCACCGTCGCGGCTGCCTCCGAAGAAGCCTCCACCAACGTGCAGTCGGTAGCCTCGGCGACCGAGGAGATGGCATCTTCCGTGAACGAGATCAGCCGTCAGGTGCAGGCCTCGGCGCGCATGGCCAATGATGCGGTGGACCAGGCGCGCACCACCAACGACCGTGTCAGCGAACTGTCGAAGGCGGCGACCCGGATCGGCGACGTCGTCGAACTGATCAACACCATCGCGGGCCAGACCAATCTGCTGGCGCTCAACGCTACCATCGAGGCGGCGCGCGCCGGCGAGGCCGGCCGTGGCTTCGCAGTTGTCGCGTCCGAAGTGAAGGCGCTGGCGGAGCAGACAGCCAAGGCCACCGGCGAGATTGGCCAGCAGATATCGGGCATCCAGGCAGCGACGCAGGAATCGGTGAACGCGATCCACGCGATCAGCGGCACCATCGAGAAGCTGTCGGAGATTTCATCGACGATTGCTGCCGCGGTGGAAGAGCAGGGCGCGGCGACGCAGGAAATCTCCCGCAACGTGCAGCAGGCGGCCCAGGGCACCGAGCAGGTCTCCGCCAATATCACCGACGTGCAGCGCGGTGCCAGCGAAACCGGTTCGGCTTCCTCGCAGGTGCTCGCAGCGGCGCAGTCGCTGTCAGGCGACAGCAACCGTCTCAAGCTCGAGGTCGGCAAGTTCCTGAACTCGGTGCGGGCGGCCTGATCTCGTCCGGACCGCCTTGACCGGCAGGCCGGCTTCTCCCGCCGGCCGCGCACTGCTGCCGAATCAGGCTCCTTTGAGCGCGTCAAAAGAGGCGGGCGATCGGCATTCCAAGGATGTGTTGCGGTATCAATGTATTCCCGAAGGGCTGAAATGTGATTGCGGTGCACAGCAACAAATCGCTTTGAGCGAAAACGGCGCCCGAATTCGCCCCACGAGTACCGAAGGTAGTGAGAATTCGGTAGTATCCGATCGCGCCGTAAAATCCCGGTGCCACGCGTTCCCCGTC
>DAIMKE010001054.1:0-3010 GCA_036721875.1 Bradyrhizobium sp.
GCCGATATCTGCGGCTCGATCGCACGCTCGTTCGGGAGCAACAGCCGCGTCGGGCAGCTTTCGATGATGGCGGGGGCGATGCCTGAACTATCGATGTCGGAGAGCGATTGCGTGGCGAAGACGACGGAGGCGTTCTTCTTCCGCAGCGTCTTGAGCCACTCCCGCACCTGGCTGGCAAAGCCCTCGTCGTCGAGCGCCAGCCAGCCTTCGTCGATGATCAGCAGCGTCGGCCGGCCATCGAGGCGGGCTTCAATGCGATGAAAAAGATAGGCTAGCACCGCGGGTGCGGCTCCGGTGCCGATCAGCCCCTCGGTCTCGAATACCTGCACCGAGGCGTCGCCAAGCCGCTCCGTTTCAGCGTCGAGCAGCCGCCCATAAGGGCCGCCGACGCAATAGGATTGCAGCGCGCGCTTGAGGTCTTGGGATTGCAGCAGTACGGACAGGCCGGTGAGCGTGCGTTCCGTAACCGGCGCCGAAGCCAGTGAGGTCAGCGCCGACCAGAGATATTCCCTTACCTCCGGCGTGATGGCGACGCCCTCGCGCGTCAGGATGTTGACGATCCAATCCGCGGCCCAGGCGCGCTCGGGAACGTCATGAATACGCGCAAGCGGCTGAAGCGACACGGTGGCCTGCGCGCCGTCGGTCAAATCGCCGCCGAGATCGTGCCAGTCGCCGCCCATGGCAAGCGCTGCGGCGCGGATCGAGCCGCCGAAGTCGAAAGCAAAGATCTGATTGCGCGGATAGCGCCGGAATTGCAGCGCCATCAGCGCGAGCAACACCGACTTTCCCGCGCCGGTCGGGCCGACGACGAGGGTGTGGCCGACATCGCCGACATGGAGCGAGAAGCGGAACGGTGTTGCGCCCTCGGTCTTGCCGAAGAATAGCGGCGGCGCGCCCAGATGCTCGTCTCGGGCGGGGCCTGCCCAGACGGCGGAAAGCGGGATCATGTGCGCGAGATTGAGCGTCGAGACCGGCGGCTGCCGGACGTTGGCGTAGGCGTGGCCGGGCAGCGACCCCAACCAAGCCTCCACTGCGTTGACACTTTCCGCCATGCAGGTGAAATCGCGTCCCTGAATGACTTTCTCGACAAGGCGGAGTTTTTCGTCGGCGACGCGGATATCGTCGTCCCACACGGTTACGGTGGCGGTGACAAAGGCTTGACCAATCGCGTCGGATCCGAGTTCCTGAAGCGCTGCGTCGGCATCCACAGCCTTGTTATGGGCGTCGGCATCGAGCAGGGTCGAGGCTTCGTTGGTCATCACCTCCTTCAGGATCGCGGCGACCGATTTGCGCTTGGCGAACCATTGCCGCCGGATTTTAGTCAGCAGCCTCGTTGCATCGGTTTTGTCGAGCATGATCGCGCGGGTCGACCAGCGGTATGGAAAGGCCAACCGGTTGAGCTCGTCCAGAATCCCGGGAGTCGTCGCAGTCGGAAACCCGACAATCGTCAACACCCTCAGATGCGAATTGCCAAGCATCGGCTCGAGGCCGCCGGTCAGCGGCTGGTCCGCCAGGACTGCGTCGAGATGCATCGGTATCTCCGGCACGCGGACGCGCTGGCGTTTGGTCGAGACGGTCGAATGCAGATAGGTCAGCGTTTCCTCGTCATCGAGCCATCCAAGTTCGGGCATAAAGCCTTCGACGAGCCCAAGCGCGCGGACGCAACGGTCGACGAATCCACGTTGCACCTGGCGGGCATCCGCATCTCCAGAGCGATCGCGTCCCTCGTAGAGAAGCCGTTCCGCGCGCGCGGTGTCTTCTGGCGGCGGCAAGTAGAGAAAGGTCAGGAAGTAGTCGGACTCGTAATGCGCCCCCTCCTCCTCGAATTGGGCGCGGCGCTCGACGTCGACCAGGGCTGACGCCACGTCCGGGAAATATCCTTCTGGATATTGGCTGGCAGGATGACGCTGCGCCTCGACAAAGACGGCCCAGCCGGAGCCGAGCCGCCGCAAGGCGTTGTTCAGCCGGCCGGCGACGCCGACCAATTCCGCCGGCACGGCGGAATCCAGATCCGGCCCCCGAAACCTTGCCGTGCGCTGAAACGAACCGTCCTTGTTGAGGACGATGCCCTCGTCGACCAAAGCGGCCCAGGGCAGAAAATCCGCCAGATGGGATAGGGATCGACGATATTCACTGAGATTCATCATGCTCGTGCCTCAAACAGAGAGGTGACCGGGTATGCGCAGATGGCGGCGCACCACGTCGACGAACAGCGGATCGCGCTTCGCGGCCCAGACGGCAGCGGCCTGACCGAGAATCCCGCGATCCAGAGCCGCAGCCCCAAGCCAAGGGCTGCGGCGAGCGTGCCGTTGAGGATCGCGACCGCGCGCGGCGCGCCGCCGAGCAGGATGTGCTCGGTGAGCGCGCGATGAACGGGTGCTGCGAATCCGGGGATCTCCTCCATCACACCAGCGCTCCGCCGCCAAAGGAGAAGAACGAGAGGAAGAAGGAGCTCGCCGCAAATGCGATCGAGAGGCCGAACACGATCTGGATCAGCCGGCGAAAGCCGCCGGAGGTGTCGCCGAACGCCAGCGTCAGTCCTGTGACGATGATGATGATGACAGCCATGATCTTGGCGACCGGGCCTTCGACCGATTGCAGGATCTGGTTGAGCGGCTGCTCCCACGGCATGTTGGAGCCGGCCGCCCAGGCGGGTGCGCTTGACAGTGTCGCTAGAGTTATGACGGCTGCAGTCGTCGCGATGGCGCAGCGAATGCGGAACGGGTGGATCATGGCAGGTCTCCGGCGGGTGAAAGGACGTAGTCGCCATCAGGCCCGAGCCCGGTGACGCACATCAGCTCAGTGAGCCGGCGTTCACTGCCGCGGCCGGAAAGTACGGCGACGACGTCGATGGTTTCGGCGATCAACGCACGCGGCACGGTGACGACGGCTTCCTGGATCAACTGCTCAAGGCGGCGCATTGCGCCGACCGCGCTGCCGGCGTGGATGGTGCCGACGCCGCCGGGGTGGCCGGTGCCCCAAGCCTTCAAGCGATCCAGCGCCTCGGCAC
>DAIMKE010001055.1:0-3008 GCA_036721875.1 Bradyrhizobium sp.
GATCAGCACCGTCCATGCCGATAGCCCGCAAGGTGCCTTCGAGCAGCTCGCGCTGATGGTGATGCAGGCGGGGCTGGGTTTGAGGCGGGACGAAATCGTCGCCTACATCCAGTCCGTGCTGCCGATCGTCATCCAGCAGACCAAGATCGGTGGCTGGCGCGGCACCTCGGCGATTTATTTTTCGCGGATGGCTGAATGGCAGGCGAGGCCCAAGCGGCGAGGAGGCGGCCGTGCTGCGCGTCCATCTCTATAGAGCGGGCATCGTTGCTTTCGCGCTCCTCGCATTCTTCCTGCTCTGGAGCCTGGCCTACGAACTCGTCGTCGCTTGGCGCTGGGCGCCAACAAAGTTCCCGAGCGAAGGAGCCGACCGCTGGGCGCTGTTTCGGATGCAGAACGCCGATCGTTCGCCTGGTTTCGTCCTGATCGCCTGGAATCATTTTCAAGCGCGGCTGAACTTCCCGGCCACGCAGGCCGAGGCGCTGATCCGTGCCGGGATCGCCGCTGGCGGCGTTATAGCGCTCGGACTGGGCGGCTGGCTCTTCGGTTATGTCAACCGCCGCCAGATGCCTTTTGGCGCCGCTCGTTTTGGGACATTGCTCGAAGCCGCGAAGCAGGGCCTGACCGGAAAGCAGGGCATCATTCTTGGCACGATGGGCGGCGTCACGATCCGTTCCGACGAGCCGGCGCATATCCTCGTGGTCGGGCCGTCACGATCCGGAAAGGGCACCGGCTTTGTCCTGCCCAACGGATACATGTGGAAGGGATCGGCGGTTTTCTTCGATCCGAAGCGGGAGAATTTCGCGGCTTTGGCAAGCCATCGCACGGCCATGGGGAATAAGGTTTTCATGTTCTCGCCGGGCTCGCCCGACACCCATCGCTATAATCCGCTCGATTTTGTGCGGCGCGATCAGCGGATGGCGACGGACTGCCTTGTCGTCGCGAGCTTCGTTATCCCGGAAAAGGCTGACGATACCTGGGCCGGGGCAGGGCGCCTGCTGCTCTCCGCCCTGATCGGCTATGTGCTCGCCTCACCGCTGACGGCGAGCGCGCAGCATATGCGCACCGTTGCGCGCATGACGACGACGGGGAAGGACATCTCGACTGTTCTGCGCGCCATCGTGAAGACTGAAAGCGAGCACCTCCCGACCTGGGTCATCGACAGCTTCAATCAGTACATCGCCCTGGAGCCGGAGACCCGCAACAGCGCCGTCTTCAACGTGAACATGGCGATGAGCCTGTGGAACAACGGGCTGATCTCGGCCGCGACCGAGACGTCGGATTTCGATGTCCGAGAATTGCGGCGCCGACCGATGACGATCTTCATCGGCTGCACCATCGCTGAGCTCTCGATCTTCCGGCCGCTGATCCGCATCCTGTTTCAGCAAATCCACGATCTTCTCATGGAAAAGATCCCGGGTCCGGACGAGCCGCACCAGGTCCTGCTCATGCTCGACGAATTCTACCATGTCGGGCGGATGGATTCCCTGATCTCGAAGATCACGATCAGCGCCGGCTATGGCTTCCGCATGGCAATCGTCATGCAGGACATTGCCCAGCTCGACGAGCTCTATGGCAAGAGTCGGCGCATCACGACCGTCTCGGGTTCACAGATCAAGCTCTTCATTCAGATCAACGATCTGGAGACCTCGGAATTTGTCTCGGAGATGCTCGGCGAAACGACGCAGGTTTACAAGACGCCGGTGATGCGGCCGGGGCAGGGAATCTTCGCGCCGCGCGTCTGGGCACCGCATTACACGGCGCGGCCGCTGCGCAGCCCGCTCGAGCTGCGCGAGATGTCGGCGCGGCTTTCGGTCCTGATGGTGAAGAACTCACCGTCATTCGAGCTCGTCAAGATTCGCCACTATCGGGACAAGCCCTATCGGCGGCTTTACGAGGCTGCAAAAGGATTCCCACCAGCACTGCCGCACTTGCGTGAGTGGCGGGACGAGGACCTCGGTGGGGCGATGCAGCCGGTGGTTGCGTCCCAGTTTGGCGAAGCATCGCAGCCTTCCCAGACCTCATCAGATCCTCAGGGCGAGAAGCGAATGTTAGTCTCGAAAGCTCCAAAGCCACCGCGATCAAAGGTGGCATCTACAGGTGGTAGTGGGACTGCACCCATACCACCCTCGGGAGTTCAGCCACCCGAATCTCGTTCAACGGAACGATCACGCCGTAATCTAAGCCTGGGTCCGCCGCCGGTGCCGGTGGATGAAAATTGTGACCTGCGGACGATCATCGCGTCGGTTGGGGCCGAGCAGGATGCAGCGTTTACGGACATGGTCCGGACTCTTGGCGAAACACCCGCGTTGGAGAATTCAGTCGCTCAAGCTGCCAGTACGCTCAAAGGACTGCAGCATTGGTTTGGCGAGGATGAAGCAAGATCGACCACTTGAACTCAAGCAGGGGTGGCGCATAACGTTTCACACAGTGTTCGAAAGGAGGCTGAGCATGACAAGTCAAGCGAAGCGAGATTTGAAGGCCAATTTCATAGCCCGTCTCGAGGAGGCGCGCCGCGGAGAGAACGCGCTCGTGCTCAACTTCGAAGTCGGGCTGACGGCTGCCGGCGCCATCCTCAGTTTTTTCGCTAATTTGTTCGCGCCAAGTTGGCGATATGAGGCCACGATCGTCGGCACGACGGCTATGGCGATTGCCGTCGCGCTCATGTTCGCTAGCTGGTTCTACTCGCGGGGAAAATAGGGCCATGATTGGCCGACCTCATCGTCGCCAGACGATCTTGTTCTTGCGGGCATGCTCGATGCTCCGACGCTGGTATTGGTAGATTGGTGCGGAACGCCGCGCGCATGGAGCGAGGATGTCGGCACGCGCGTTCCGGATCGATGGGAACACCCTCGTGGAACCCGGCGGCGGCATGCAACGTCCTCCAAACTGCCGGCAAGTTCCATAATCTTCCTTATGCGAGTCACATCTCCCAGAGCACGGATACCGGCGCCCCCTGGATTTTTTCGCTGTGCGGCGTGACCCGGTCATGGTCGTGGAGAACCAGCCCG
>DAIMKE010001056.1:0-3003 GCA_036721875.1 Bradyrhizobium sp.
TGCCTTCGAAGATCAGATAGTCCTTGTAGTTCGGCGTGATCGGCGACGGCTTGAACACCGGGTTCTTGATGCCGTACTTGGCAACGCCGTCCTTGATGATGTCGACCTTCAGATGCAGCCAGCCCGCCATTTCGATGGCGCCGCAGAAGGTGATTTCGCCGTCGCCCTGGCTGAAGTGCAGGTCGCCCATCGAGAGCCCGCCGCCGGGAACGTAGACCGGGAAGAATATTTTTGAGCCGCGCGACAGGTCCTTGATGTCGCAATTGCCGCCATGCTCGCGCGGCGGCACGGTGCGGGCGCCCTCGGCACCGACCTTGGCCTTGGCATCCCCCTTGGCGCGGCCGGCGTGGGCGGTTGCGGCGAAGGGCGGATTGGCGAGGCCCGGCACGCGGGTCGGGTTGGTGGCGATCAGCGCGGTCTCGCGCTCGTTCCAGGTCGCCAGCAGTTTGGGATCGGGCAGACAGCCGATCAGGCCGGGGTGTATCAGGCCCGCGAAGTTCACGCCGGGAATGTGCCGCGACGAGGTGTAGAGACCCTTGATGTCCCAGATCGACTTTTGCGCCAGCGGAAAGTGATCCGTCAGGAAGCCGCCGCCGTTCTGTTTGGAGAAGAAGCCGTTGAAGCCCCACAGGCTCTCCTTCAGCGGACCGACGTCTAGCAGGTCGACGACGAGTAGATCGCCGGGTTCGGCGCCCTTGACGCCGATCGGACCGGACAGGAAGTGCACGATCGAGAGGTCGATGTCGCGCACATCATCGGCGGAATCGTTGTTCTTGATGAAGCCGCCGGTCCAGTCGTGGGTCTCGATGATGAAATCGTCGCCCGGATTGACCCACGCCACGATCGGAATATCGGGATGCCAGCGATTGTGGATCATGTCGTTTTCGTAGGCCGACTTCGTTAGATCGACCTTGATCAGTGTCTCTGGCATCGATAGCTCCCCTTGTTAGACAGCACAGTTACGATTCAAACGGACAGATATTTCGAGACCTGAGCGGCATCGACGTTATCGCGCGGATCGTCACGCACGATCTCGCCGTTCTCGATCACCAGCACACGGTCGGCGATATCGAGCGCGAAGCTCAACACCTGCTCGGAGACAACGATCGACAGGCCCCGCTCGTCTCGGATCCGTTTCAGGGTCCGCGCCATGTCCTTGATGATGGACGGCTGGATTCCCTCCGTCGGCTCGTCGAGCAGCAGCACTTTCGGCTTGGTGGCGAGCGCGCGCGCAATCGCGAGTTGCTGCTGTTGACCGCCCGACAGATTGCCGCCGCGGCGGTTCTTCATCTCCAGCAGCACCGGAAACAGTTCGTAGATGTCCTCGGGCACCTCCGAGCCGCCGGATACGACCAGGCCGGTTTCGATGTTCTCCTTCACCGTCATGGTTGAGAAGATCATCCGACCCTGCGGCACATAGGCGAGGCCCTTGGCGACGCGCTCGTAGCTCGGCAGCGCGCTGAGCTCGGCGCCGTTCATGCTGACCGAGCCGCTCTTGGTCGGTAGTATGCCCATCAGCGACTTCATCAGCGTGGTCTTGCCCATGCCGTTGCGGCCCATGATCGCAACGATCTCGTTGGGCGCCACCGACACGTTGAGGCCATGCAGCACCTCGCTCTGGCCGTAGGCGACGTGTAGATCTGAGATTGCCAGCATCGATGCCTCCTTAATGCCCAAGGTAAACTTCGATCACCTTCGGATCGTTCTTCACCTTCTCCATCGTGCCTTCCGACAGGATCTGGCCCTGGTGCAGCACGGTGACCTTGTGGGCGATGTCCTCGACGAATTTCATGTCGTGCTCGATCACCAGCACCGAGCGGTCCTTGATGATGCGGTTGAGCAATTCGGCGGTCTTGGCGCGCTCGGACACGCTCATGCCGGCGACGGGTTCGTCGAGCATCAGAAGGTCCGGGTCCTGGATCAGCAGCATGCCGATCTCGAGCCACTGCTTCTGGCCATGGCTCAACTGGTCGGCAAAAGTGTCGAGCCGATCCTTCAGAAAGATCATCTCGGCGACTTCCTCAACGCGTTCCTTGACTGCGGCGTCACGCTGAAACGTCAGCGAGCCGAACACGGTGCGGCCGCGCGGATAGGAAATTTCAAGATTCTCGAACACGGTGAGGTCTTCGAACACCGACGGCGTCTGAAATTTTCGTCCGACGCCAGCCTGCACGATCTCGTTCTCCTTAAGCTTCGTCAGCTCCTTGCCGCGAAACTGGATCGACCCGGATGTCGCTCTCGTCTTGCCGCAGATCAGGTCGAGCACCGTGGTCTTGCCGGCACCGTTGGGGCCGATGATCACGCGGATCTCGTTCTCCTCGACATAGAAGGAGAGATCATTGACCGCCTTGAATCCGTCGAAGGAAACGGTGAGCGCTTCGACCGCGAGCAGGAATTCCTTGGGCTGATGACCGATGAGCATTGACCTATCCCCTCACTGCTGGTGTGGCATCGGCATCGTGATGACCGATGAGCATGACGATCTCCTCACTCCGCCGGCGCGCCGTCGGCGACGGAATTGTCGCTCCAGCCGTTCTTGGGTTTCGATTTGCGCATGGCCAGCAGCCGATCGATGCGCGGCTGGACGTAGTCCTGCCAGATCCCGGAGAGTCCGTTCGGGAACGCCAGCACGACCGCGATGAACAGGGCGCCGAGGCCGAACAGCCAGAGCTGCGGGAAGGATTCCGACAGGCTGGTCTTGGCGAAATTGACCAGCAGCGAGCCCCACACCGCGCCGAAGATCGACATCCGCCCCCCCACCGCGGTGTAGATCACCATCTCGATCGACGGCACGATGCCGACAAAGGACGGCGACATGAAACCGACGTTGAGCGCGAACATGGCGCCGCCGACCGCGGCGAAGATCGCAGCCATGCAGAACGCGAATATCTTGAAGTTGGCGACGCTGTAGCCGGAGAACCGGACGCGATCCTCCTGCTCGCGCATCGCCACCAGAATGCGGCCGAGCTTGGTCAGGCGGATGAACTGCGCGATGCCGATGCA
>DAIMKE010001057.1:0-3002 GCA_036721875.1 Bradyrhizobium sp.
GTCGCACACCGAGCGGATGTGGTGGTTGACGCCAAAGATCTCCTGGATCACCACGATGGCCGCCTTGGGCGCGCCGGCGGGATCGGCGCGGTAGCCGCCGAGTTTGAAACCGTCCGAAGCCGTCAGCTTGATATCCTGTCCCACGGGGTCATCCATTCATGTTTGGAGGGTTGCACGATTTGTTGGGCGAAGCTTCGCGAGGCGCTGTTTATTGCCACATCCAGTTGTGGCCCCAGTCGCCCTTCCAGCCCGCCAGCCTGCCTTTGCGAAACTGCAGAAACAGCCGGTCCTTTTTGATGAACAATCCGCTGCCGCCGACGTTGCGGAACGCGAGATAGACTTCCTCGCCCGGACGGCCGCTGACGTAGTTCAGCGGGGTGCCGAGCGCGCGGGCGGCATCCCCGGCGTCCATGCCGAAGGCCAGCGGCGTGTTGTTCGACAGCGTCGCAGTGAACGGCGGCGGGTAGGGGCCGCCGGTCGGCGGCAGTTGCTGCGCACCGGCAGAGGCCGAGCCGCCGGCAATCAGCAGCAGCGCAGCGGCAGCCAATATTCTCATGATGCCGCCTTCGCGGCTGGCTTCGCATCCAGACCATCGAGGAACGGCAGTACCGCGTCGATGAAGGCCTGTGGCTGGTCGATATTGACGGCGTGGCCGGCCGCCGGGATCACCACCTTCTGCGCTCCGGGAATCTTGGCCGCCATGTAATCGGAAGCGGCCAGGAACGGCGTGTCGTCGGCACCGACCACGACCAGCGACGGCACCTTGATGTCGGGCAGGGATTCGATCACGCGGGCATCGCGCTGGGTCAGCATGCCGCGCGCGGCGCGCGCCAGCCCCGATGCGTCGCGATGGGTGACGCTGGAACGCTCCCGGCTGGCCGATTTCAATACGTCCAGACCCTCGCGCTCGAAGCGATCGCCGGTGTCGTGTGCGCGCTTGTTCCAGACTTCGCGCGCATCGTCCTTCTTGAAGCCGGGCCCGGTGTCGATGATCAGGAGCGCGCGGACGCGATCCGGCTGGGCGCGGTAGAATGCCAGCGACATGTAGCCGCCAAGAGAAAGCCCGCCGACGATCGCCTTGTCGGCGCCGACGGTGTCGAGCAGCGCCGCCATGTCGCCGACCGTCAGCGCTTCGCTGTAGGCTGCGGGATCGTCGGGGTAGTCGGACTGGCCGTGGCCGCGCATATCCCACAGCACGAGCTTGTGACGCTTCGACAGCGCCGCAATCTGTCCCTGCCACATCCCGCTGGTCGATGAATAGCCATGGGTCAGCAACAGCGGCGGGCCCGAGCCGTGCACCTCATAGTAGATGTTGACCCCGTCACGATTGATTGTCGGCATTGCGATTTCCCATGGCAAGCAGCGTGTCACCCGACCCGGCCGGCATCCTAGCGCGATCCATTCGCGATTGGGAAATGCGGAAACCGAAGAGGAGCCTGCGGTTTTGCGCTTCCGCTCGACAAGTCGCTGCAAATCGTGCCGCATCGCACAACCGTAGGCCAATGGAACGGCCGATGCGGCATCGGCTGCTGCTGTGTGCATGGTCCAGGCGAACACCAGGCCGAATGGAGCGCAGGCGATCGCTAAAATTCTAACGATCCTGCTAGATCATCGTTCACGACGCCTCTTAAGTCGCAAGGAACGCCTTATCCGCTAGGCTTGACCGCAGGTGGTCCATGCAAGGCTCTGGGGTTCCATGACATCCGCAACCAACAAGACTCCGAACAAGCGCCGGCTGTTGCTGGCCTCGGATCGGAGCGACCAAAGCACCGAGCTCGCCAGCATTCTGCAGTCCGTCGGCCAGGTCGACACCATCGCGACATCCGATATTCCGGACCAACCCGCCCGCGATCTCTCGGGCATCGTGGTCGACATCAATCTGCGCTCACCCGAGAGCGTGCAACTCGTGCGCAACAAACTGCGAGCCGAAGCCTATCGCGAGATGCCGCGGCTGTTCGTGCTGGCCGATGCGCTCCACCATGGATCGATGCAGGCCTGGGCGCTCGGCGCGACAGACACGATCGCGCGGCCGTTCGACGCGAAGGGCATCCTGCAGCGGATCCGCGCCGCATTTCCCGATAGCGACGGATTCGACGAGACCGATCGCGGCAAGACGCTGAACCGCGGCGTCGAGGCCGCACATGGCGTCATGGTCAAGATCTTCGAGCGGCTGCCGGCCGGCGAGCCCCTGAAATTCGCCGATATTGTCGAAGCCGAGAGCAAGATTCTCAAGGCAATCAGGCATTCCTCCCTGCGGGAATGGCTCACCACGGTCGGCTGCCATCACACCGGCAGCTATCGTCATTGTCTCTTCGTCGCGGGCTTTGCCGTGGCCTACGCGCAGCATCTCGGCATGCGTGAAGACGACCAGCGGCGTCTGGCGCGTGCGGCCCTGCTTCACGACGTCGGCAAGGCGTTCATTCCGGTCGCGATCCTCGACAAGCCGGGACCGCTGACGCTGGAGGAAATGGAAGAGATGCGCCAGCATCCGCGCCGCGGCTACGAGGCGCTGTCGGCGCAAGGCGGCTTCCCGCCGGAAATGCTCGACGTGGTGCTGCACCACCACGAGTTTCTCGACGGCACCGGTTATCCCGACGGCCTGAGCGGCAATCAGATCAGCGACATCGTCCGCCTGACGACGATCGTGGATATCTATGCGGCGCTCGTCGAGAGGCGCGCCTACCGGCTGCAGTTCACCCACGCCCGCGCCTATGCCATGATGGAAGACATGGGCGACAAGCTCGACCAGCATCTGCTGCACGCGTTCCGCCCGGTGGCGTTCGGGCAATATTGAGCAGCCGCTCAACGCAAGTTTCAGGTCTTGTAACCGCCTGGTTGTCGTGGCGATTGGCGCAGGCGTACTTTGTAAACGGTCCGAAGAAGCTCCCGATCCGGTTCGAGGTGAATTGAGGAATGTGTAGGATGGGTAGAGCGCAGCGAAACCCATCATGTTTCAGTGACTGGGGTTGATGGGTTTCGCTGCGCTCTACCCATCCTACGAG
>DAIMKE010001058.1:0-1952 GCA_036721875.1 Bradyrhizobium sp.
GCTCAAAGTGATGCCGCCCTCCGCGTGTGAAGCCACGAGGTTGCGTGGGACGGCGCCAGTCAGGGCCGATACGACGAGGCGATTGCCGTCGAAGAGCTCGCTCTGCGCACGGTCGGACAGGCGCGTCAGCATGACGACATTCGCCGCGCACAGCGAGATCAACCAGGCGGCAGATGCGCTGCCGCGGGCGATATCGAAGATGATGTTCCAGGCCTTGTCGGGCGTCAGCCCGAGACCGCCATGGTGTTCCGGCAGCGTGAGCTTGAAGAGGCCGGCCGCATGGAGACGTTCGATCACGTGCGGAGGAAGGCGCTTCTGATCCTCTATCTCTGCGGCTTGACCGCGGAGCCACGCGACCAGTTCAGGCAGGTCGTCCAGCAGAGCCGTTTCGTGCGTGGTGGTGGACCGTGCGGCTACCTTCGTCGTGGTCATGAAGCGCTCCATTTCTTGCAATGTAGCGTCGTGCCGTGTGGTGAAGTGTATCTGACGATACGAAGGCCGGAGCGAAAAACGATTGCGGTTGTAGTCTGCGATACCGGGCGGCGAAAGCGAGAGTGCCAGACTGCGTGGATGATGAGAACATACTCCGACGATTTGTCCCGCAGCCGTGAATTCCGCAGACTGATGGGCCGTTTTCCGACTGGCGTCTCGGTCGTGCTGGGAAGCCAGGGCGAGGAGTTGATCGGGCTGACGATCAATTCCTTCACCTCGGTCAGCCTCGATCCTCTGCTGCTGTTGTTCTGCGTACGGCACGAGAGCCGGAGCGCGGCCCGTCTGAGGGACTGCGCGGTATTTACCGTCAACTTGCTCGGCGAAGGTCAATTGGCGGCGTCGCAATATTTTGCGGGTAGTCGCGCGTCGGAGCCGCCTCCCGAGGTCGAAAGAGACGGCGAGCTAGTGTGGTTGAGGCATTCCAATGCGTCGTTCTGCTGCGAGCTGGAGGCAACCCATCCGGCGGGTGACCACATGATCATCGTCGCGCGTGTCACCGCGTTGATGGGACCGGAACGTTCGGCGCCTCCGCTGGTCTATCATGAAGGGGCCTACGCCCGTCTGGCTGATCGCAATGACGAGCAATCGCCGATGCTCGCGGACGCCCGACGGTGACCGCCGCTCGGCCTTCCAGCCTGTCACGGGCCTGGCGGACCGCGGCTCTCCATTGTGTCGTGATTCTCTGCTGGAGCTGCAGCTGGTACGCTTCGAAGTTGCAGAGCGGCGGGGTCGATGCTTTCGTCTCGCTGGTCTGGCGCTTTGGAATTGCCGTGCCGCTGATGTTCGGTTGGGCCATTCTCGGCAGGCAGAAGCTGAAGTTCGGCTGGAGGATGCACTTGGGCTTCGCTCCGGTCGGGGCCTTGATGTTCTCCGCGAATTTCGCCTTCGCCTATTACGCGGTCAAACTGCTGCCGTCCGGCCTGGTCTCTGTCATCTTCTCCTTGTCGACCGTTACCAACATGGCGCTGGTTGCCGTGATCTTTCGTCAGCTGCCGGGCCTCAGATCATTGGTGGGAGCGGCCTTCGGCGTCGGGGGCCTGACGTTGCTGCTTTGCGGCGACGTCCCCTCGATCGATGGGGCTTCTAGCTATTGGGCGGGCTTCTTGTGCGGCCTGGCCATGACGCTGACGTTCAGCCTCGGCAATGTGGGGTCAGCCTGGGTGCAGCGTCGCGGCGTGCCGGTGATCTCTGCTGCGGCTTGGTCGATGTTGTACGGTCTGCTGTGGTCGATCGGTCTGGCATGGGCGTGCGGCACAACCTTCGCGATAGACATGTCGATGACTTATATCGGGTCGCTTCTTTTCCTCGCGCTTTTCGGGACGCTGTTCGCATTTGCCGCCTATCTGGAGTTGCTCTGCGCAGTGGGTCCCGCACGTGCGGCCTATTGCACGGTCTGGGCTCCGATCGGTGCGCTGGCGATATCCTCCCATTTCGAGCAGTTCAGCTGGACGGTCGTTGCC
>DAIMKE010001058.1:1962-3002 GCA_036721875.1 Bradyrhizobium sp.
GATTGCGGTAGGCAATATTCTGGTTCTTTCGCCCGGGGGCGGCCCCGGCAAGCAACGAGATGACGCAGCCGAGCCTGGGAGAATTGCGGCCTGACGACCCTTTGGGTATCGGTAGATACAGGAGCGGGGGGAGCCAGCGCCTAAGGTTGATCTACAATTCATCCAACTGAATGAGGTCAATCATGAAATTTCGCGAGATTGCAGGAAAGCTGTTGACCGTCGCCACTTGCCTTGCGGCCCTGGCGCCCTGGAGCACCTTTGCACAGGGCAGTGTGAAGCCGGAACTGCGTATCGGCGTCGTCCTCGCGGCATCGGGTGGCGCGGCGTCGATCGGTCTGCCGGAGCGGTCCAGTGTGGCGCTGCTGGCGGATCAGCTCGCAGATGCCAAGCTTCCCTTCACCGTGAAGATCGTCTCGTATGATGATGCATCGGATCCGACCAAGTCAGCCAACGCGGTCCGGCGTCTCATCCAGGAAGACAAGGTCCATCTTGTCGTTTGCTGCACCACGACCCCGAGCTCGCTGGCGGTCCTCGACATTCTCACGTCGTCGAAGACGCCGTCGATCACCCTTGCGGCGGCTGCTTCTGCCGTCGAACCCGTCGCCGAGCGAAAATATGTCTTCAAGGCCTCGGCCACCGACCGTCTGATGATTGAGCGTATGCTCGACGAGGTCGGTCGCCGCAAGGCGACGCGTCTGGCGGCGGTCTTCGCCGACGACTCCTATGGCGAGAGTGGATTGAATGCGCTGAACGGCATGATCCCTGCCAGCAAGCTGAACTTGACGGCAACGGAGCGGGTGGCGCGAACCGATACCAACTTCACGTCGCAGGCGCTGCGCGTGCGGCAGTCTAATCCCGAGGTCGTCTATATCCATACCTACACGCCGGCTTGCTACCTGATGCAGGATGCGCTGCGCCGCGTCGGCTATACCGGCCCGATCATCCAGTCGCAGGGCGCGGCAAGTCTCTCGTTCCTGACGCTGGGCGGCAAGTCGGTGGAGAATACCGCCGTGATCGTTTCCCCGGTCATGGTGCTCGAC